>JAVBRW010000455.1:0-18453 GCA_031547475.1 Planctomycetota bacterium | reverse complement strand
GGCATGGCGACTGCGTTCTCCCCGGCTTCGCGGCCGACGGACCACCCAAAGTCGGGTGTACCCTTCGCCGCTTTATTCCTTCTGTCTCCTGTTTTATCGGCGGAAACGGGAGGGGAGGTTGAGGGATTATTTGTTTTTTTTGCACACAAGGAAAGATAAGGGAGGGGGGATTCGAATTAACAATTAAGAATGAACAATGAATAATGGATGATTTAATGGGCTAATTAACTGAAGTTTTACAAACTGGACATTCAAACCGCCGAATGTCCAGTTTGTAAAAATCAAAACCCTTGCGGCACAGGAAAAAACGATTTTTGCAAAGTGGCGATTGGCGGTTTAATCGCCACTTTGCAAAACTTCAGTTAAATCAGAAAAGAAAGGGCGGCACCATGAGCGAGCGTTCGGAAAAGGCGGCGGGAATCTATGCTGAAAACTTCAACTGCGCCCAGGCGGTTCTGTGCGCCTTCGGCGATGTCACCGGCCTGGACGACGCGCAGGCGAAACGCCTCGCTTCGTCGTTCGGCGGCGGCATGGGGAACATGAAGGAAATGTGCGGCGCGCTGACCGGCGCCTTCATGGTCGCGGGCCTCGCCCAGGGCTTTACCGAAGCCACGCGCGACAACAAGCGCGCCCACAGCGCGCGGATAGACGACATCGCCGCCGAATTCAGGGAACGTTTCGGCTGCATGCTGTGCCGCGACCTATTGCAGAAAAACAAGGACGACGGCAGCGCCGAGCGCGAAGCCAAGCCATGCACGAAATTCGTCGCCGCGGCGACCGAAATCATGGAAAAGAGATTGTAAAATAAATATGTCAATATCACGACGGAAAGGCTCATATCACATGGAACACTGCGACAACCCCGGAAAATACATACAACTTCTCCGCACCACGCCGGCCCGGACCGTCTGCCCGAACTTCTACCTGCTGGATCACGCGCGCGGGTGCAGCTTCAACTGCAGCTACTGCTTTCTCCGCGATATCGAATACGGCCGCAAGGAACAGATAATTTTCGAGGACAGGCAGCGCCTGCTCAAGGAACTGGGCGAATGGATCGGGCAGGACGGCCTGGAGACCTACCTCGCCAACGCCGGCAACATGACGGACGCGCTGTCGTTCGAACGCGAACGCCCGCTGTGGGGCGAGCTGATCGAATTCATGCGCGAGCACGCCAAGGGAAGGCCGCACACCCTTCTCGCCCTTACCAAGGGCGGATTGAACCTGTGCCAGGCATTTCTCGAACGGCCGCCGTGCGAAAACATCATCGTCGCCTTTTCGATCAACTCTCCGGAAGCGGCGAAAATCCACGAGGCGGGCGCCGCCGCGCCCGAGGATCGCCTGGCCGCCGCCCGCCGGCTCAAGGAATTGGGCTGGCGCGTCCGCATCCGCATCGACCCCATGATCAAGGGGTTCGACTACGGCTGGGCAATCGACCGGATAGCCGAACTCGCTCCCGAGCGGGTGACGCTGGGAACGCTCCGCGCCGACCCCACCCTTATCCCCGAAGTAAGGGATCAGGCGATTTTTCAGGAACTGGACGAACCGGAGCCGGAGTCCATCGCCCGCTACCCGCTGGAGGTTCGCCTTGCGCTGTACCGTCCGGCGGTGGAAAAGCTGCTTCCCGTCAGCTCGGTCGGGTTGTGCGAAGAGACGGAGGATGTATGGAAAGCGCTCGGCCTCGACTATATCAACAAGACGTGCAACTGCAATCCGCTGTAGCGCTCCCGGCGATTCCCGCTCAGGGCCGGCGCATGGAAAATATTCCCTTGCATTTTCGCCTTGCGATCAAAAATCCCGTCGCTCCGGTCGGAATGAAGGAATTTTTGGCCGCGAAGGGTTTTCGAGGGTCAGCCCTTGATCCCCGCTCCCGCCGATGAAATTGTTCTTTACAGATGCGGCGCGGTGCGGTTAGATTGAGCCTTTTCGCCAATGCCGGCGGGGGAATCGAGGCTTCGCGATCATGCGTTTCATGACAAACGTCAAGTGGAAGTTGATCATCGCGGTGGTGGGGGTGTCATTCCTCTGCCTCCTGGGGTTGATGCTTCTCTTCCGTTCCCAGACGACCCAGTATATTCTGGAAAGGGATAGACGGCTTGTCGACGAGGCCGGCGTGCTGGCGGCCGCCCAGTACACCATGGGGGTGGGAAGCGCCTTCAACATGGCCAACTCCGCCGCTGCCCGCGTCCTGGCGGAACGGGAAGTGGTGGAGGAACGCGGCATTTCCGCCGACATCCCCCGGATTGCCGTTTATCTGACCACCGCCATGGACCGTTCGACCGCCTTTATCCGGAGCATGGAGGTGCTGGTGAAGCCGGGCGCGCTTCCCCGCCCGGGATCCGGTTCGGAAAAGTTCACGAACAGCGATGGCTTTGTCGATCTGCTGTTCAGGCGTTCCCGCGGCCAGGTGACGGCCTCTCTCCCCGATCCCGGACAGTCCATGCTCGGCGGGGTTTGGGCGAAAGGGATTTCGACCACCGCCTCCATGCAGGAGCCCATCCTCGCGATCCATGACACCGATTCGGGCGCCAAGGTCAAACATTTCGAGACGCGCATCCTTTTGCCCATCGCGGTGGGCGGCGACGTCATCGGCGTGGTGGCGGTGGCCATCTGCCTGGACGATTTCCACAACCTGTTCATCGCTTCCCTCGGGGTCGAACAGGAAACGGACGCCAAGTACAGCATGCTGGTCTCCGGCAACGGCGCCTGCGTCGGCGTGCCGAAGGGGCTCGATCTGCGGGAGGTGGTGACGGAAGGCGGGGACGGCATTTTCCGCCTCGCGGCCGGCCGCCATCCCGAACTCATGAAGGCGCTCAAGGACAACGCCTATTATGGCGGCATCCTGAAGCTGGACAACGGGTCGCGCCGCGTGTACGTGAGGGTCAGCCCCATTCACCACCCCCTGCTTTCCGACTATTGGGCGGTGTTCCTCTTTCAGCCCGAGGACGAGGTCATAGCCGATTCGAAGGCCGCCTTCGCCAAGCAGTATTACGCCGCCTTCGCCATGCTGGCGCTTTCCGTCCTGTTCGGCGTGCTGGTGGCGCGGGTCATGGGCAGGCAATTGATCTCGACCGAACAATGGCACCGCACCATACTCGACCGCATGCCCATTCCCCTGGGCCTGATCGATCGCCAAAGCCGCTGGACCTACGTCAATCCGGCCATCGCGCGGCTGCTGCAACGGCCCGATCGCCGGACGCTGATCGGCCAGAGCGTGGCGGATTCGCTCCTGCCGAGCCATGCCGAATTCATCATGGACACCAACCGGCCGGAGGCGAACGAGATTGAGACGCTGGAAAAGCCCGCCCGCAACGGCCGCATCTACCGCAGCCTGTCGTGCCGCCTTCTCGGGTCCGACCAGTCCTACATCGGCCGCCTGCTCATGGGCGTCGACGTCACCGACGCCCACAATATCGCGCGCACCCTGGAGTTGGTCGCCTCCATCGCCCGCGGCATGGACGCGAACTCGGAACGCATCCTGTCGGCGGCGCGTTCGTTGTCCGAGGCGGCGATGGAGCAGTCGTCCGCCATCGAGCAGATCACCTCCACCACCCAGGAAATCGGCGAATCCTCCATCCGCTACGCCGACTCCGCCAAGCAGAGCCACGAAAAGGCCCAGTTCACCTACGTCTCCTCCGGCAAGGGGGCGGATGAGGCGAAAAGCGCCGTCGCCGCCATGAACGGGGTCAAGGATTCGGGCCAGAAAATCACCTCCATCATCAAGCTTATCGACGGCATCGCCTTCCAGACCAATCTCCTCGCCCTGAACGCGGCGGTGGAGGCGGCCAGGGCGGGGCGGCACGGAAAAGGGTTCGCGGTGGTGGCGGAGGAGGTCAGGAACCTCGCCCAGCGCTCGGCCAAGGCTGCCCGCGAAACCTCCGCCATCATCGAGGAGATGAACGGCCGCATCGGCGACGCGTCGTCGTCCATCGAACTGGTGGGGCAGACCCTCGGCGACATCCGGGAAAACGGCGAAAGCCTCAGCGTCAACTCCGATCTGGTCGCGCGCCTGGCCGCGCAGCAGAGCCGCAGCGTCAAGCAGGTGCACAACGGCCTTGAACAGATAAGCCAGAACGTCAGCGCCGCCCTGGCGGTGTCCAGGCAGACATCGACGGTGGCGGAAACCATTTTCGATCAGGCGGCCGCGCTCCGCCGGCTGATCCGGGACAAGGAGGAAGCCGCTCCCGTCCGGAGTGCGGCGCCGGCCGGAATGGCAGGGCCGCTTCAGCTTTCCCATGGCAACGAACCGCCCCGGCTATCCGCTCCGGGAGAGGAACAATAATGGAATCGTCCACCACCCAGATCCGCCTGGCACCCACCGACACCGCCGACTTCGAAGGCAAGCCGCCGCCGCTGTTTCTCGAGGCGATGAACCTGGAAAGCCTTCTGAACCATCTCGAGGACGCGCGCCCGTCCATCATCGCCGATATCACCGAGGACAGGACGCCGCCCGCCCGCTACCTGATCGGCCACGAACTCGGCTCCGGTTCGGTCGGGCAGGTCATCGAGGCGCGGGACCAGCACCTCGGCCGTCAGGTCGCCATCAAAATACTCCACGACGGCGAAGGGCTGAGCCGGGACGGCATAGCCCGCTTCGTCGCCGAGGCGCAAATCACGGCGCAACTCGAACACCCGTCGGTGGTGCCGGTCCATGAAATCGGCATCATGCCGGGCGGCATGCCGTATTTCAGCATGAAGCTGGTCAAGGGCCGGTCCCTGGACGATGTCATAAACCATCTCCGCATCGGCGACCGGGACATGCGGCGCCAATACAATTACCTCGCCCGGCTCCGGCTGTTCCAGCGCATCTGCCAGGGCATGGCCTACGCCCACGCCAAGGGCGTGGTGCACCGCGATCTGAAGCCGGGGAACATTTTCATCGGCGAATACGGCGAAGTGCAGATCATGGACTGGGGCCTGGCCAAAACCATCCGCACATCCCTGCCGGACTACGATTACGACGACAGCCTGGTCTCCACCGTCCGCCAGGCCTCGGGGATGAACACCTTCGGCGGCGCCATCGCCGGCACGCCCGCCTACATGAGCCCGGAGCAGGCCAGGGGCGATTTCCCCCACATCGGGGCGCCGTCCGACGTGTTCGCCCTCGGCCTCATGCTGGCCGAACTCATGAGCCTGACCCGCGTCTACCGCCAGCCCACCTTCCAGGCCACCTTGGAGGCGGCGCGCCACCCCAGGGGCGAGGTCGACCTCAAACTCCTGGCGCCCTCGGCCCAAGTCAGCCACGGCGTCGACCGGGTCATCCGGAAAGCGACCCACCCCACCATCAGCCTCCGCTATGCCAATGCCGGCGAATTGTCGACCGACATCGCCAAACTTATCGAGGAGCAGTTGCCGCCGTCGTCCATCAAGCGTTCCATCCGCCTGGACGATCTCGATTCGGACGCCGTGGATCTCCTGTCCGCCCCGCAGCCGGCGGCGCCGGTCAAGCCGTCGCGCGGCTGGTTCTGGCTCGGCGCCGCCGCCGTGCTGGCGGCGGAGGGGCTGGCGCTGGCGCTGGCGCGATTGTTTTAAAGGTTCCCTTTGGATGTGTCCGGCGGGGAATGGAAAACAATGCGGCAATAAGAGAAAAAAAGATTTTGGCAACAAATGGCAGGTGGAGCGCCAGCGCCAGTTAAACCGGGGTCAAGCCGCGCCAACGCAGCCCGTAAAACGGTTTCGCCGTCAAATCGCGGCCATTTCGCAGGCAATTTTCGCGCCGTAAAATTTACCGTTACTTCATCCCCTTTAAATTGCGGCGATTGCGCGGAAGCGTACCTCTTCCCGCATTCCCCGTGATTCCATCGTTTATCCTTCGCGATTTTTTTACTGCAACTTGAATCAGAAACATTTCGGGTTTTTTAGATTAACGTTGAAATTGCGGAATCATATATTAGTGTTTAGTCCGAGGATGATCGCGGGGTAAATATTAACATATAGTTTTTAGTTGCCGTATCTTTACCGCCTTACAGCGTAATCCGCCGATTGCCGGCAAAAGGCGGTCGTTTATTTTCCTGGTTGTCATGACCCGGGAATGAGCACCTTCACGCAAAATTCTACCGGGCAGTCGATTTTTTTAGGAGACATGTATGTCTGCCTCAAATAGCTATTATAGCGCCCTTCTCAAGAAAAAAAAGATCGTCTACATGCCCACCTGCCTGGTTATCGAACGGATGACCAGGCTGTACAGCCGCATTTCCAAAATCCAGTCGCAAATGGACCTGGCCAGTCAGTTGAAAGATGTCATGACCATGTTGGCCTATTTCAGGCATGATCTCAAGTGCACCAGCGCGGCCTATGCGGAGTCGCGCATCAAATTCTTTGTCGGAGACTGGAAACAGGACCGCCTGCGGGCCAAAAAACTGTTCGCCAACCTCCAGGCGCGCATCGCCTATTTCGGCGACTGCGTCGATCAGAAAGCGAAGGCGCGGCTCCTGGATCTCAACGAAAAACTGGGGGAGGAATGGGCGCGGCTCGGCGACACCCTCGACAGCCGCTGCGGTTCGACGCTGGTCCAGGACTCAAGCAACACCTGCCGCTATTTCCGCAGCACGACCCCGAACAGCTGGCAGCAAGTGATGGCGAGAACGCTCATCTCCCTCGGCGGGATGGAGGACTGTTCCGGCGGCGACAGCTACCTGCTGCTGCTTTGCTACACCCGGATAAAAACCCAGCTTCTCCGGGAAATCGAGCAGGTCGAGAAGAAATACAACTTGGACAATAAATTCCCGGCCGGAAAAATCCTTTGCGTGTCCGACAGCGACACCAACATAAACTGCCCGCGCTGCATGACCATGGTGGAATGTGTCGGCCGCGAATGCCACTACGATCCGCACCGGCGCGCGCCCGACGGGCTCGCCCGGCGGCTCGGCTGCCGCTCGCGCCACCCGGCCCGCGATCAGCACGCCCACGTGCAGCGAAGCGGTCTGCTGGCGTCGGCCTTGGGCGCCATGGGGCGCAGCGCGCTCTGGCCGCTTTTTTGAAACGTCTTGGTCGCGGATACACGGGGGGGGACGGCAACATTTCAAGGGTGTGGTGTCCACCATAAGGAGCATCCTATGATCTATTTACTCAAGTGCGTGGGGCAGGTCAATCTCAGGAAGGGAGTGAAAACGGACGCGCCGGCGGTTCCGACCGGCGATCCCCACCGGCTGCCAATCAGGACGGCGCCTTCGCCCGTCCGCCCGAACGGCGGACAGCACATTCGGGCCAGGGAGGCGATACGCCGCAGGCACACCGCCAGGCAGTTCAGGAAATCCATGCACATCGTGACCGGCGAATTGCGCGAACCGCCCCTCGATCCCGCGTTCGTCCGGATAACTTTCGCCCGCCGGGGCGTCGCCGCCGTCGGCGCCGAGGCGTGACGACATGTTTTGCCGGGATGGAAAAGGTGAATCCGCGGCGCGAAACGGCCGATAATATCGGCAGGCGCGACCGCCGCCGTGCGCGCGCCGCGTTGTCGGCGCATTGCCCCATTCACCTTTACCGCTGCGGCGGGATTGTTCAGGAAGGATGCCGGGATGGAGGAAAGGATTCTTCTCCTCGGACACGGAAAAAACGCGGGACAGGAACTGGCCGCCGGCCTGGCGGGGCTCGGCTACAAGCCCATCGCCTCGACCTGGAGCGATTTCGCGCCGCGCTCGTTCGGCCGCGAACGGCCGGCGCTGATACTGGCCGATGTCGACAAGAAGACGGCCACGCCCATGGAAGCCCTGACCGCCGAGGTCAGAAAACTTTGGGGACGGTCGTTTCCCGTCATCGCCCTGACCGAATCGAACAAGTTCAAGGATCTCGCCGCCCTTCTGGACGCCGGCGCCAGCGACTGCCTGGCCAAGGACGCGCCGTTGAAACTGGCGGACCGGAAAATCGCCCGCTGCCACGCCGACATCGCCGGCGAACCGGCGTTGGACGAACGCATCGAGGAAGTGCCGCTCAACCTTTTGGGCGTTTTCGCCCGCGAAAACAGCCTGGTTCCGCTGGGCGATCTGGTTTCCGTCTACCCCGGCGTCGCCAACCGGCGCCCAAGCTGGCGGCGCATGGCTCCGCCCGATCCGGAATGGCGCGGCGTCATCACCTCCGACGTGGTGGACCGCTTTTACGTCGGCAAGCCCGACGCCTATCTCTGGTGGAACCGGCTGGCCCTGTTCCGCCTTCCCCATCCGGCCGAATATTCGGTGGCCGAAAAAGTGCTGCTGCGCCGCACCGGACCGCCCCTGGCGGCCGCCGTCGACCGTTCCCGCCTGCCGGCCGGGGCGGACGTCTATTCCCTGGTGCCGGTGGCCGGAGTGAGCGCCGGCTATGTCGCCTGCCTTCTCAACAGCCGCCTCCTGGACTTCTATTTCAACCGCCTGGCCGGCACTTCCGGCGACGGCCGTTTGCGGCCGGAGGATGTGCGGAGCGCGCCGGTTCCCCGCCCCGACCCCGCCGCCATGCGGGAACTCGAGCGGATATCCGTTCTCCTCGCCCACTTCGGCCCCAATCCGCAAAGCTGGATCGATCGGAAATCGCGCGATGAATTGCGGGAACATATGGAGGAGACGGTTTTTTCACTGTACGGGGCGGATTCGGGCGTGCGGGAAGGGCTGGCGGCGATGCATTTTTGACCAATACTTTGGCTATGGTATTTTAAGAGTGCGCCGGCTCCTTGATACCCAGCGGCACGTTGAGCGCTTTGCATATTCTCACGATGGTGTCGAAACGCGGCTTGGCTCCCGACGACAGGCTTTTGTAAAGGCTTTCCCTGCCCAGGCCGGTTTCCTTGGCCAGTTGCATTATGCCTCTTGCCTTGGCGACATGCCCCAGTGCGCGAAGGAAAACATTGGGATCTTCGTCTTCCAGGCAGGCGGCAAGATAACTGGCAATAGCTTCTTCGCTGTCCAAATACTCGGCGATATCGAACTCGCTGACTTTAATCATGGATTTTGCCTTCCTTGATAATTCGCCAAATTTCTTTGGCGCGGGAAATGTCGCGCCGCTGCGATTTCTTGTCGCCTCCCACGAGAAGCAGATAGATCGATGCTCCGCTTTGGGCGTAATAAATCCTGTACCCCGGGCCAAAATGGATCCGCATTTCGTATACGCCGTTTCCGACCGAATCGCAGTCGCCGAAGTTGCCGCCTTCAACCGAAGTCAAGCGTCGGAGTATGGCTGAACGTCCGTCCATGTCTTTGAGATTGTCAAACCATGCATTGAATACATCGGTTTTTCTCAATCTGTTACTCATTTATTGTATCCGATCGAATACGGATTGTCAAGTAAGCTACAGTTTCAGCATCCTTTTCAAATACCCCCCGGTGAAGCTTTTCCTGTTCAGCGCCACTTCCTCCGGCGTGCCGACGGCGATGATTTCGCCGCCGCCGTCGCCGCCTTCGGGGCCGAGATCGATTATCCAGTCGGCCGACTTGATGACGTCGAGGTTGTGCTCGATGACGATGACCGTGTTCCCCATGTCCACCAACCGCGCCAGCACTTCCAACAAGCGCTTGATATCGGCGAAATGGAGGCCGGTGGTCGGTTCGTCGAGAATGTAAATGGTGTTGCCGGTGGCCCGGCGGGACAGTTCGGTCGCCAGCTTGACGCGCTGCGCCTCGCCGCCCGAGAGCGTGGTGGACGACTGCCCGAGCGTGACGTAGCCGAGGCCGACGTCGGACAGCGTGGTCAGGCCCTCCCGGAGCGGCGGAATGTTCTGGAGGAAGGGCAGGGCGTCGGAAATGGGCATGGCCAGGACGTCGGCGATGGTTTTGCCCTTGTATTTGACCTCCAGCGTCTCCCGGTTGTAGCGGGTGCCTTTGCACTGCTCGCACTCGACGAAGACGTCGGGCAGGAAATGCATTTCAATCTTGATCAGGCCGGCGCCCTGGCAGTGCTCGCAACGGCCGCCCTTGACGTTGAAGCTGAAACGGCCCGGCATGTAGCCGCGCAGCTTGGCTTCGTTCGTTTGCGCGAACAGCTTGCGGATATCGTCGAAAATGCCGGTGTAGGTGGCCGGATTCGATCGCGGCGTCTTGCCGATGGGCGACTGGTCGATTTCCACGATCTTGTCGAGCGTGCCGACGCCGGTCAATTTGTCGTAGGGCCCCGGCTTGATTTTCGCCTTGTTGATGTTGCGCTGGAGCGCGCGGCACAGCGTTTGCGTGACCAGGGTCGATTTGCCCGAACCGGACACGCCGGTGACGCAGGTGAAGCAGCCGAGGGGAAAATCGGCGCTGACTTTTTTCAGATTGTTGCCGGACGCGCCGGTCAGTCGGATGGCGCGGTTCTTTAAGTCGATCGGCCGGCGGGCGGCGGGCACCGGTATTTTCTCGCGGCCGGACAGGTAGGCGCCGGTCGGGCTCCGGGGGTTGGCGATGACTTCCGCCACCGTGCCCTGGGCGACGATTTCGCCGCCGTGGCGGCCGGCGCCGGGGCCGAGATCGAGCAGGTGATCGGCGGCGCGGATCACGTCCTCGTCATGCTCCACCACCAGGACCGAATTGCCGAGATCGCGCATCTTGAGGAGCGTCGCCAGCAGCTTGTCGTTGTCGCGCTGGTGCAGGCCGATGGTCGGCTCGTCCAGGACATAGCACACGCCCACCAGGCCGGAACCGACCTGCGAGGCGAGACGGATGCGCTGGTGCTCGCCGCCGGACAGCGTGCCGGTCATGCGGTCGAGGGTCAGGTAGTCGAGCCCGACGTCGGCCATGAAGGACAGGCGTTTCAGCACTTCGTTCTTGATCGGCGCCGCCACCGCCTCGCCTTCCCGGTCCAGCTTCAGGGCGGACATGAACTCGATGGCGCGCCGGGTCGACATGGCGGCGATTTGGTTGATGCCGAGGCCGCCGATTTTGACGGCCAGCGCCTCCGGCTTCAGGCGGGCGCCGTGGCAGTCGGGGCAGACGTTTTCCGCCATGTAGTTGTGGATTTTCTGCTTGATGAAGTCGGAATCGGTGCGGTGGAACTGCGCCTCCAGCATTGGAATGACGCCTTCGAAACCGGGGCCGTCGACCGGCCCGTTTTCCGCCGCCTTCGGCTTCCGCGAATCCGGATCGCCCCACAGGAAAATCTGCTGCAGCTTTTTCGTCAGCTTGTTGAACGGCTGGCGGACGTTGGCCTTGTACAGGCGGCCGAAATCGTCGATCACGCCCTGGTATTGCATGGCCAGGAACATGGTGCCTTTCCGGGTGATTTCGAGTCCGCCATCCTTCAAGGACAGCGACGGGTCGGGAATGATCAGATCGGGATCGAGATTGAGCCGGGTGCCGAGCCCGTCGCAGGTCGGGCAGGCGCCGAACGGCGAGTTGAAGGAAAACATCCGGGGCTCCAGCTCCTGGAACGAGACGTTGCAGTCGACGCAGCCGAAATTTTCGCTGTACGTCGTGTCGTGCCAACTGTCTTTTTCGCGCTCGATGGAAGCGACGACCAGGCCGCCGGACAGCTTGAGCGCCGTCTCCACCGCTTCGGCCAGGCGGCCGGTGGAATCCTCCTGCACCTTGACCCGGTCGATGACCGCTTCCAGCGTGTGCTTGCGCTTTTTTTCGGGAATTTCGTTCAGTTCGTGCAAATCCTGCATCAAACCGTCGATGCGGGCGCGGACATAGCCTTCCCGCTTCAGCATGGCGATGATGTCCTTGTGCTCGCCCTTCCGGCCCCGCACGAGGGGCGAGAGGACGACGGCCCGCTTGCCCATCGCGCCCGCCATGATGTTGTCGACAATCTGCTGCGGCGTCTGCCTGGTGATCGGCTTGCCGCAAATCCAGCAGTGGGGCACGCCCGCCCGCGCGTAGAGGAGCCGCAGATAATCGTAAATCTCGGTGGTGGTGGCGACGGTGGAGCGCGGATTGGCGTGGCTTTTCCGCTGTTCGATGGCGATGGTCGGCGGCAGGCCGGTGATGGACTCGACGTCCGGCTTCCCGGTCATTTCCAAAAACTGCCGGGCGTAGGCGGACAGGCTTTCGACATAGCGCCGCTGCCCCTCGACATAAATCGTGTCGAACGCCAGGCTCGATTTTCCCGAGCCCGACAGGCCGGTGAGCACGGTCAATGTGTTCCGGGGAATGTTGGTGGAAACGGTTTTGAGGTTGTGTTCCTTGGCTCCGACAATGCGTATATAATCGTCCGACACGTAACGCCTTTCTTTTATGTGTTGTTTGATCATCCATTTATAATTTATGTTGTCTTCCCATTGCTCATACAGCGCAACCGATTTTTTGTCAAATACCCGTCGCTGTCATTCGTACGAAACGAGTTGTTTTTGAAAAAAGCCGGGTTGACGGATTTTGTGAAATCGCCTACCATCCCATGTCATAACGGGGGAGAATACGGTTGTGGTGGGATAGTGAATTCCGCTTTTGGTTGCAACGCGAACTCTCCCCTCCCGATTACCGGGTTTGGTATCCAACGCCAAGCCAGCCAAAGGATAACCGAATGTCAAAGAAAATCAGCCTTTCGCTTGCAATCATCCTGTTCGGCGCCGCTCTCTTCGCCGGTTGCGTGCCTTCCGACGAGGCAATCCAGACCGAATTGGCCATGGCACGCCGCGAAGCGTATCTGGAATGGAAGCGATCCCGCGACAGCGGCTACACCAAGGAGGCGAAAATCGACGGCCCCATCAGCGTCGACGACGCCGTGCGCGCCGCCCTCCAATACAACAAGCAGCTCCAGATAACGGTGCAGGAGCGCCAGGTCACCCGCGGCCAGCGCATTGCCGACTACAGCGTCATCCTCCCGAGCATCAAGGCCAACGCTTCCGCCGCCCGCATCGAGAACGGCAGGGGCAACCCCGATATCGACAGCTATTCGATGGGCGTCACCGTCACCCAGCCCATTTTCGAGGGCGAGGCCATTCCCGCCACCCTGCGCAGATCGAGGCTCTTGACCGCGCTCACCGACGAGCAGGTCCGGGACGCCGTCCAGAACCTGATCGCCAATGTCGCGAGCGAGTATTACGACGTGCTCCTCGCCCAGCACATGGTCGAAGTGCAACGCGAGGCGCTGGTATCGGCCGAAGCGCAGTACCGCATGGTATCGGAAAAGAAAAAGCAGGAAACCGCCACCGAATACGACGTGCTCCGCGCCCAGACCGATGTGGCGAAATACCGCTCCCAAATGATTATGGAGCAGAACAACATCGATATCCACCGCGTCAACATGCTGAAATACATGGGCGTGTCGCAGGACAGCAACGTCTCCTTCTCCGACAAGCTGGAGTTCCTGCCCATGCGCCCGGTGCTCGATCGCGCGGTCGAGCTGGCGTCCGGCCTCAGGCCCGATTTGCGCATGGCCGGCATCGACGCCCGCATAGCCGACGAGTCGGTCCGCATCGCCCGCAGCGCCTTCTGGCCCGTCATTTCCGGCACCTTTTCCGTTGGCTGGTCCGATTCGTGGAAGCCGGGCAGCGACAATTTCGGCCGCCAACCGTGGAGCGCGGGCATCGGCGCCAGCTACTACTTCGGCATCGACGTGGTCGGCAATCTGGAAAGGTTCAAGGCGCAGGCGAAGCAGAGCCAGATCCAGATTCTCGACACCCAGGAAAACGTGCTGCAGGAAATCCGCCTGCAGATGAACAACCTGAACAACTCGGAAGAGCAGGTGAAGGCGCTGGTCGTCAACCAGGACGCCGCCCGCGAAGCGCTCCGCCTGGTCGAAGTCGGCTACCAGGCCGGCGTCAAGACCGAGGTCGACGTCACCGACGCCCGGAAAACCCTGACCGATGTCATGGGCCAATACTACACCGCCCTCAACCAGCACACCAAGGCGCGCCTCAACCTGCAGCTCGCCATGGGCGTGCTGGGCCCGACCCGCATCTCCGACGGCGCGCCCACGCCTCCCGGCGTGCCGATCGCCAATATCGAGGAATTCGCCGCCACCGATTACGTGCCGCCGGCGCAGCCCCCCATGCCGGCTTCCGACCGTCCCATGGCTCCGGCCGGCAACGGCCCGAGAACGAGGGCCCAACCGGGTTCCGGACAGGATGCCGGGCCCGGCGCGGGAACCGGCACCTCGACCGGCAGCCGCTCCCGCCCGACCCAGAACACCCGCCAGGGCGTGAGCGCCGCTCCGGCCCGTCCGCAGGCGGGCGCGACTCCGGCACCCGCCGTCGCGTCGGCTCCGGTTTCGACTCCGGCCCCGCGCCCGCAGCACTATGCGGCGCCCGTTCCGTCATCCATTCCGGCGCCCGTCGTCGCACCGCAACCGGTCGCCGCTCCCGTCGCAACCGGCGGCATGGCGCTGCCTCCGCCCCCCACGGGCGGTCCGCTGAGGGCGTCGCCGCAGGCGGAGACTGCTTCGGCTCCGGCTCCGGCGCCGACACCGAAAGCGCAGCCCATGTTCAAGGTCACGGTCCGCGAAGGCGGTTCGGATATGCCCGAGATAGCCAGGATTAATCAATAGGATCTACTTATATGTTGGAAAAATACTTCAAGCTCAGGGAACACAAGACGACGGTCGGCGTCGAAATGATGGCCGGCCTCGCCACCTTTCTGACCGCCGTGTATATCCTGGCCGTCAACCCGATGATCATCTCGGCCACCGGCATGCCGAAAAACGCCCTGTTCACCGCCACCGCCATTTCCATCATCATCGGTACGCTGCTGATGGGGCTGTTCGCCAACATGCCGTTCATTTTGGCGCCCGGCATGGGCATAAACATGTATTTCACCTACTCGGTGGTACTCGGGAAGGGCTACACCTGGCAGGAAGCGCTGACCATGGTGCTGCTGTCCGGGATACTGTTTGTGCTGGCCGGGGCCTTTGGCCTGCGGGAAGCGCTCCTGCGCAATTTCCCCGAACCGCTCAAGCACGCCATGACCGTGTCCCTCGGCCTCATGATCGCCATCATCGGCCTGAAAAACGCCGGCTTCATCGTCATGAAGGAAGGCTACGCCGCGCTCGGCAAGGTGACGGACATCCACGGCGCGCCGTTCCTGGCGCTCGTCGGCATTTTCATCACCGGCGTGATGATCGCCCTCAACCTCCGGGGCGCGGTCCTCATCGGCATTGTCCTGACCACGCTGGTCGGCGCCGTCACCGGCGCGACCGATTACAAGCCGCTCCTGGAATCGGGCGCCTTTTCCCTGCCGCCGTCGATCGAACCCATCGCCATGGCGTTCAGCTTCGACTCGACGCGGATCTGGACGTTCGATTTCATGATTGCGGTCATCACCTTCCTGGCCATCGATCTGTTCGACAGCCTGGGCACCTTCGTCGGCGTGCTCAATCATTTCGGGGAGGAGGACCGCGCCCGCTACGATCGCCGCATTCCCGCCGCCCTGATGTGCGACGCGGTTGCCACCATCGCCGGCTCCTGCCTCGGCACCAGCACGGTGACCACCTATGTCGAAAGTTCGACCGGCATCACAGCCGGCGGTCGCACCGGGCTGACGGCCGTGTCCATCGCCGTCCTGGTGTTCGCCGCCCTGTTCGCCTCGCCCCTGTTCCTCATGATTCCGGCGGCCGCCACCACCCCGGCCCTGGTGGTGGTCGGCATGTACATGATGTGCCTGTCCGCCAAAATCTGCTTCATCGACGTCACCGAGGGTCTTCCCGCCATTCTCATGGTTTTGGTCACCGCGCTCACCCTGAGCATTTCCGACGGCCTGATGTTCGGCTGGATCACGTTCACCGTGTTCAAGCTGCTGTCGGGGAAGGCGAGGGATCTGACCTTGGGGATGGTGCTGGTTTGCCTGTTTTTCGTTGCGCGGCTGGTGTTCATGTAGGCCGGTAAAGGCATCGCGGCCATTCTTTTCCCCCTCCCGTGTCCTCGGTTCACAAAGGATTGTCTCTGCCGCAGGATAGGGTATACTATGGGCAGGGGAAATTGAAAGGCGGTGCTTCATCATGACAGTCAAGGATTTGGAATTGTCCGTCGTATACAACGATGCAGGAGAACCGATTGTTCTCAAGCATCCTGCCAGGCGTTCCAGCTTCGATGAAATAGAAGCCAAAGTGCAAGCTTTCCGTGAAAAATACAAGGAAACATTGAACACGTACTCGCTTGATGACTTCATCGAGGAAAGAAAACTGGATGCCGAAAAAGAATGATATAGCCGCTATAGTGTTGGATGCGTCGGCGGTTGTTGCATATTTAAGACGGGAAAGAGGCTATTCCCTAATCCGGAAATATTTAAACTCACAAGTTTATACATGCTGCATGCATGCACTCAATGTCTGCGAGTCGGCCTATTTTCTCATGCGGAATGGCGTAAGCGAGACTGACGCGTGGGCTGTCATCGGCAATCTCGAAGTTGAGATATCCGATTCGATGAGCAGGGTTTTGATGCGTCGAGTTTCTGCGCTCAAGGCACGTCATAAATCCTTTTCTATCGGTGATTGTGTGGCGGTTGCCTTTGCGGAAGATATTAAGGCGGACATTTTGACAACAGACAATGGATTCTCTCTTGTTGGTACGAGTGCGAACGTATTGCTGGCGCGGTAAAATAGTAGTATTCGATTCCTGATTTTTGGAGAGATTTTCCCGTGCCGAAACCCGCGCCGAAATCCCTCAAAGCCAAAGCCGCCGCCGTCGACCAAGCATTCGCCCAAGCCTATCCCGACGCGGGCTGCGCGCTCGAGTTCGAAAATCCGCTGGAATGCCTCGTCTCCACCATCCTTTCCGCCCAGACCACCGACAAGGCGGTCAACACCGTGACGCCCGATCTGTTCGCGAAATTCCCCGACGTCGACGCGTTCGCCCGGGCGGAGCCGGAACAGATCGAACCGTATATCAAGCGCCTCGGACTGTTCCGCAACAAGGCGAAAAACATCGTCGCCGCCGCCCGGGAGATTGTCGCCCGCTTCGCCGGACGGGTGCCGGACAGCATAGAGGAACTGATCACCCTGCCGGGCGTCGGGCGCAAAACCGCCAACTGCGTGGTGCTGAACGCCTACGGGAAGCCCGGCATCATGTGCGATACCCACTTCTGCCGCATCACCCGCCGCATCGGCCTCCACGATCTCGAGGATCCGGACAAAATCGAATTTGCCATCGCGAAACTGCTGCCGCCCGAACGCTGGGGCGATTTCAGCCACCGGGGCATTATCCACGGCCGCGTCCGCTGCCATGCCCGGAATCCCGAATGCGACGGCTGTCCGGTCGCCCCGCTGTGCGCTTTTGTGCTTGAGTAGTTCGTCCCCCGCGTGTATGATTATTTTTTCGTAAATTGGTGTACTGGCGCACGGCGCGAGGGTGCGAGGACTGGTTCGAGAAAGCAAAGCATAACAATTATCATGAAGTCAGTGCATGTGCAATTTCCCGATGAAGTGGAGGATGTCGTTTCCGAATGGGTAACGCCGGACGCCGGGGTGTTGGAGGTCGACGCGGAAGAGGTCGAGGAGATCGAGGACGTCGCGGTTGAAACGGTCGACTCCGGGAGAAACGGCAAAAAATCGCGCGCCGCCGCCGCCGACGAAGAGCGCATCCGCGCCTGCGAGCAGGCGATAGGGTATACATTCTTCAACAAAAAGCTGATCCGGAACGCGCTCACCCACTCCTCCAGCACATCGGACAAACACCTCGACAACGAACGCATGGAGTTTTTCGGCGACGCCGTCCTCGATCTGGTCATCCGCGAGTTTCTCTACCACAACTACCCCAACCACCAGGAAGGCGATCTCACCGAAGCCAAATCCACCGTCGTCTGCCGGACTTCCCTGGTCAAGGCGGCCAAGCGCATCGGGCTGAAAAACTACCTGTTCCTCGGGCGCGGCATGGGCAAGCGCAGGCCGGTGCCGGATTCGCTCCTCGGCGACGCCTACGAGGCGATTGTCGCCGCCATCTACCTGGACGGCGGCTACCAGCCGGTG
Organism: Planctomycetota bacterium; assembly: GCA_031547475.1. Taxonomy (GTDB): domain Bacteria; phylum Planctomycetota; class SZUA-567; order SZUA-567; family SZUA-567; genus JAJBSZ01. The sequence goes on along the minus strand of JAVBRW010000455.1, from coordinate 681 downwards.
AAAAACTTCATTCTGTTCACGCTCGGTACCGAAATCCCCGTCGCGGTCGAACAGGTCAATTCCACCAATTACAAATCCAACCTGCAAAAACTCCTGCAACAGCACAAGCGCCCGCTTCCCGTCTACCGCGTCCTCGGCTGCACCGGCCCGGAACACTCGCGCATCTACCAGATCGCCGTATTGGTGGCGGGCGAGGAAATGGGCAGGGGGGCGGGGTCGAACAAAAAGACGGCCGAACAGGAAGCGGCGCGGGCGGCGCTGGCGAGCTACGAGGACATCGAGGGCGAAACGTGACGGCGGGCGGATTGTAATTCACAATTCACGATTCACAATTAAACCGCAATTACGGCCACAACGGTGCGATGGCGAAGTAATTGTGAATCGTGAAATGTGAATCATCGGTTCAGATGTCGTAGATGGTACTCCGGGTTTCTGGTGTAGCGATTGTCCACACCGAATTATCCCGGCACAAGATCCCGTTTTTCGCCCGGGTCGGCGTTGAGACGCCGGGATGACGTTTTAGGTGAGCGGGGCGCATTCGGTGCGGAGACCCGTCACCGCACCCAAAGCGCCCCCCGCACCAAAAACCTCAAACCCGCCTCTCAAACCCGACCCCGGCGAAAAAACGGCGCTATTGCCGGGATAAATCGGTGTGGACAAACGCAACACCCCAAACCCCGA
>JAVBRW010000435.1:0-4483 GCA_031547475.1 Planctomycetota bacterium | reverse complement strand
AGGCTGTGGCGGACGCCGTCGCCCTGGTAGCCGCCGGCCAATCCGAGCGCCTGCACGGTCGAGAACCCGAGGGCGTCGGTGGCGCGGGTGATATGGCCCATGTTCAGCGTGTCGAGAATCGAGGTCAGGCGCGGCACGTTGATATACAGGAATGACATGCCTCGGGTGGCTTCGGTGCCCCGGTAGACGGCCTGGAAGGAGGGAAGGCGGGTCAGCGAGGAGGCCGGATTGGCGGCGGCGTCGAAAATTTTCCGGATGCCTTCCGATCCCGGGCCGTGGTAAATGAGCACCGTGTTGCCGAGCGAGGCGATGCGGATGTTCGGGCCGATGCGGAGAATGGGCGGGTAGCCGGACAGCGTCTCCTCCTGCGCCAGCGTTTTCAAGGGCAGGTTGGGATCGATGCCCTGGTTTTCCAGCACCATCCGGATGATTTCCGGCCGGTTGAGGAGCGCCATGACGGCGGAGAATATGGTGTTGCGGTCGGCCTGGGTTTTCAGCGTCAGGGTGACGGCGAATTCGGCCGTCGGCTTGCCGTCGCGGCCGATGCCGAGATTGATCAGGGCAAGGCCGAGCCGGCTGTGGACCAGTTCGGACGCGAGTTGCGGGCTGACATTGGCGGTGCGGGACACGTCGTTCGCCAATTCGCGGCGGGATTCCTCGAACGATCGGAGGAACGGGCCCATTTCCGGCAGATCGCCGATGCGATGGAACAGGCTGCCGGAATACTCGTGATCGAGCGTTCCCGATTCCGGCGGAACCGTGCAGAAAATGGTGTTGCCGGGCAGCAAATCCGGAAGAAACACATTGCCGAATTCGCCCGAGCGGACGTGAATCGTGACAAGCACCAGCAACGCTGCGGCAATCAAGGCTTTGCGCATGAAAAAGGCCTTTGTGCAATGAATCGAAGAATACCGGGCCTTCATTTCCGTTCGGCCAGCGCCTTGTCCAGCTTGTCGCTGGCATTGCGGATGGCGGTCAGCACGCCGTTCGAGGTGAGGGTCGAGGCGGTGATGGCGTCGAGATCGCCGCCGTTCTTTTTCAGCACCAGGCTGTCCGCCAGCCTGCCGCGGAATTGCCGCTGGAAATCGGTCGAACTGTCCGGGTTGGGCGGGGGGCGGTTGCCGTTCAGGAACTGCGCCCAGGTGAAGGGCGGGCGGGTGTCCTTGATTTTTTCGCCCAGGCCGGGCGTCTCTTCGCTGTTGACGACGGAAAAGCCGACGATGTATTCGCCCTTCTTGCCCGCCGGAGGCATTTTGCCTTCGTCAAGGTAGCCTTTCAGCAGGGTGGCGGCGTCGGCCGCCGGGCCGGTGAACCCGACCATCAGCGTCACCGGCACGGAGGAATTGTATCCCGTTCCCTGTCCGGTAACGGCGAAATAGGCGGGTTGATCCGGGTGGCTCTTGTCATACAGGGCGGTCACGCCGTTGCCGAGATCCTTGTCGGCCAGGGTGAACACCTTTTTGCCGTCCTTGGTTTCGGATTGAAGGAAAAACACGTTTTGCAGCGCTTTTTTCTGATCGTCCTTCTCCCGCTGCTCGATTATCGGCTTGGTGGTGTGGAACGTCAGCGCCAGCAAGGCGGCGGCGATTCCGGAGGTGACGGCAAGGGATACGATCAATTTGGTATAAAAATTCATGGGTTCAATCCTGACCGAAGAAATGGAAACAGCATCAATCCCGCCCGGGATCGGCTGTTACAGGTTATTTTAGGATAAAACGGCGATCCGGGCAAGCACTTTTCGCCGATTGGCGGATTTTGGCGGCCGCTACCATTCCTTTGCCTTGCTCTCCTCTTTGCCATTTTCCTTTTCTTCGCTTTTTTCCGCCGGTTCCACCCGGGTATGCTTTTGCGTGCTTCTTTCCTCCGCCGCCCAGCGGTCGGCGGCGCTGATGTTCATGTCCTGGGGTGCGCGGCCGATATCGCTCCGGGCGGCGGGACCCATGGTCAGATCGCGCATCATCTTGTCCAGCTCTTCGGCGCGGGACGAATACTCGAGGGCAAACTCCGGCGTGATGAGATCCGCCTCGACCAGGTTGTACAGCGATTGGTTCATGGTCAACATGCCAAGCTGCCCGCTGGTTTGCATGGTCGAGTAGATCTGGTGGATCTTGTCGCCGCGGATGTTGGCCCGAACGCCCTGGGTGGCAAGGAGGATTTCCAGCGCCACCACCCGGCCCTTGCCGTCCTTCTTTTTCAGAAGCTGCTGGCAGATGACCGCTTCCAGGGTGAAACCGAGCTGCGTCCGGATCTGCGGCTGCTGCCCGGGCGGGAAAATGTCGATGACGCGGTTGATGGTCTGCACCGCGTCCGAGGTGTGGAGCGTCGCGAAAGTGAGGTGGCCGGTTTCGGAAAGTTCCAACCCGGTCTGGACCGTTTCCATATCGCGCATTTCGCCGATCAGCACGATGTCCGGATCCTGGCGGAGAACGTGCTTGAGGGCGGAGGCGAATGTCGGCGTGTCGGCGCCGATTTCACGCTGCGACACCATGCATTTTTTGTCCTGGTGAACAAATTCGATCGGGTCTTCGATGGTGACGATGTGGTTTTCGTAGGCGTTGTTGAGATAATCGATCATGGAGGCGAGGGTGGTGGATTTGCCCGATCCGGTGGCGCCGGTGACCAGGATCAGGCCTTTCGGCAGGGCGCAGATGTTTTGGAACACTTCGCGCGGCATACCGAGTTCCTCGAACGTCTTGATTTCCTCCGGAATGGCGCGGATGGTGGTGCGGATGCGGCCGCGCTGGAAATAGACGTTGACCCTGAAGCGGGACACGCCGGGCAATTCGTAGGAAGCGTCCAGATCCTTCTGCTGATCCACTTTCCGCATCTGCTCCTCGGAAAGGATGGAGGAGATCAGGTGACGGGCGGTCTCCTGATCCAGGGCCGGCATGGACAGCGGTTTTAAATCGCCGTGGATGCGGATACGCGGAATCGCGTCGGCCGACAGGTGAAGGTCGGAACCCTTCTGCTTGATCATGAACGTGAGCAGTTGCTGCATGGTCAGACTCATGGCGGGTCGCTCCTTGGAAACAGGGACGGACAATCGTTTCGACCGCCGATTATTATAATTGTATTGCCCGTGCTGGCAAGTTGTTTCATGGAGAATACCAACAACAACGGAAAAGTCCGAAACCGGCACTTGTCAATTACGCTTTTACCTGTTATAGTGTGTGATGCGGCTGTGTCATTGCACCATGGCATGGCGGGTGTCGTTTGCGCCGCCCGAATTCCGGGCAAGGAGGCGGGATGAAAGTCAGCGAAGGTAAACTGGGGCGCGTTTTCATGCTCCAGCTGGAAGAAGGCGATCGGGTGGCCGATTCGGTCGAACGGTTCGCGGCCGAGAACGGAATTTTGTCCGCGCAGGTCTTTGCGCTCGGCAAGGACGCGCTGGCCGGAATCATCGCCCCGTCCGGGCGGGGAAAGCCGGTTCTTCGCCTCCCGGCCGGAAGGGCGGACGGTCCGGAATCGTGGGCGAACAGTGAAATTATTATACAGGAAGTGGTTGGGATAAATTTCCAGCGCGTCGTCGATCCGTCGTCCGGGCGCGAGACATTGGCGAAAATCGCCCCGACCAAGACCCGAGTCATGGAGAAGGCCGCACCGGTTCCGGAGGAATCCGGTCCGGGAACCATTCCCGTGTATTTGTTCAATGCCGAGTTCAATTGAGCTGTGAGTGAAATTTCCTGAGTTCCGAGGAGAATCGTCCAAGGGGGTGTCATGATAACAAAAGGCAAAAACAACAACAGCCTGATGGGCAAAAAGAACGCGGCCGCCGCCGCGGCGAAGGCGCGCATGGCGAAACGCGCCAAGCGGCAACGGTTTTTGAAGGAAAATAAAAAACGCATACTTATTGGCGTTGTAACGTTCGTGGCGATTGTCCTCCTTGCGGTAATGACTCCGTGGGGCCCCGATTATTACTACGGCAAGATTCAAGCGCGGAGGATGGAGACGCCCGGAGTGATTCAGGAAGGCGTTATCCGCGACTTGTACAAGCTTGGCGTATTTTACCAAAACACGATGCGGAAAGACGATGCCCAGCGGATCTACAATGAGATTGCCACTATAAGTTTCGGGTTCACCTTTACCGAATTCGCACAAAATCCCGACGCAGCGTTCGCCAAGCGCAGCCAGGCGGAGGCTAATATAAAAAAGGGAATAGGCAAGGGCCCGCCCTATCCCATTCCCGAAAGCGATCAAAAGTATGTCGGTCTTGCCATCTGGCGCATGGGCGAAACAATGGATAGCGGGCCTCGGCAATTTACCGTCAGGGTTTATGAAGAATTGTATATGAACGAGTTTTTGGAACTTCATCCCCAGGACGCCGATCCGGAAATCACCGGAATTGTGAAGTGGAATGTCGATAGATTCTATGGAAGAAGATGATACCGTTGATGTTAGGAAAAGTGCAGATATGACGAACCCAAAGGATACGGCAGGGGAAATCCATCCGGCCAGGGAGTTGTTCAACCGCAAGGAAGCGGGG
>JAVBRW010000023.1:0-3189 GCA_031547475.1 Planctomycetota bacterium | reverse complement strand
TCCCGGAAAACACGTTCGCGCAGGTGTTCGGCGCCCGCGACGCGGTACCGAGAAAGCCGGATCCGGCCGGCGCCCTGGAGATTGCCCAAAACCTCGGCCTGCCGCCGTCGGCGTTCCTCTATTTCGGCGACACCAACACCGATATGCGCACCGGTTTGGCCGCCGGCATGTTCACGGTCGGCGTCACCTGGGGGTTCCGGCCGGTGGAGGAATTGCGCGGAGCGGGGGCGCAGGCGATAATCGACAGACCGGAAGAGATTATTGGCTTTCTGAAAGAGCGGAAGCAATAACGGGAGCGGCGATGAACAGCATCATTCTCGAACGCATCAGGCAGAAATACCGCACCATGGCGTACCCGGACGGTCCGGCGCCGGAGCTTCCGGAGCGCTGGCTGGGCGAACCCGAGTTGCCGGCGGGCGGCTTGCCGGCCGATGCGGAAACCGCGTTCTGCCCGACCGGCGCGCTGTCGGCGAAGAACGGCGCCCGGCTCGACGTCGGCCGCTGCATTTTCTGCGGAGAATGCCGGGACAAGGCGGGCGTGGCGTTTTCGCGCCGCTACGCCATGGCCCGGTTCGGCCGGCGCGATCTGGTGGTCGGACACCATGACGCGGGGGAAGGGGAATTCGGGAAAAGCGTTACTCCGGAACGCCTCGCCCTTATCCGATCGCTGTTCGGCAAATCGCTGAAGCTGCGCCAGGTTTCCGCCGGCGGCTGCAACGCGTGCGAAGCGGATTGCAACGTGCTGGGAACGCTGGCGTGGGACATGGGCCGTTTCGGCCTGGCCTTTGTCGCATCGCCCCGCCACGCCGACGGCATTCTGGTCACCGGCCCGGTGACGGACAACATGAAGCTGGCGGTGGAAAAAACCTACGCCGCCGTCCCGTCGCCGAAAGTCGTGATCGCGACCGGCGCCTGCGCCGTGTCCGGCGGCATATACGGCGGCGGTTCCGGCAAGGGCGTGCTGGACGGCATTCTTCCGGTGGATATGTACATTCCCGGCTGCCCGCCGCATCCGCTGGTCATTCTCGAAGGTTTGTTGCGGCTGATCGGCAGGGTCAAAAGCGACGCGTAAGGTTTACGATAAACTTTTAAAAAATAATTTGACAATGCCAAATCATGATGTACATTGTAGTGCGTATATTGTATTTTGTTTTTTATACCTCTCAATGAAATCGATATCATTGCTTTCTCGCTACCCCTTCACCTGCTTATTTCACCCTTTGGCGTAATGATATCTGAAAATACGGGCCTATTTGCCTTGCTTGCGACAGTGTCGAGCGTGTCCGGATTTCTGTAATCGATACCATTTCCCATTACGGTATATTTTAAGAGGTTACGGAAATGTCTCGATGTTATCGATTTCATTTTCTGGCGTTGTAAAGGATTGGGTGGGGGAGAGTCATGGCGACGATAAAGGATGTGGCGAAGGCGGCGAATGTATCGGTCGCTTCCGTCTCCCGCTATCTGAACGCGCCCGACATGGTCAAGGCGGAGACCCGCCAACGCATTGCCGAAGCGATTAAGCGGCTGGATTATTCCCCCAGCGCGCTCGCCGTCAGCATGCGCACCCGCCAGACGCAGAACATCGCGCTGATCATCCAGTCCATCACCAACATGTATTATATCGATCTGTACGGCGCCTTGCTGGAAGCGGTCGACCGGTACGGCTATTCCCTTTCCCTCTTCACCACCGAGAGAAGCGAAAGCGCATTGCGCAAAACCATCGACAACGTGACCCGGAACAACTACGCCGGCGTGATTCTCGGCTTTCTCGACGAGCCGGGCGTGCAGCGGGATCTGGAACGATTGGCCCAGACCCTGCCGCTCGTCCTCATCACCTGCGACCCGTCGCAGGCGACCATCGACAACATTTTTCTCGATGCCCGGGACGGCATTTCGGTGGCCACCGCGCATCTTCTGTCCATCGGGAAAAAGCGCATCGCCTATATAGGCGCCGCGCCGAACAGCGTCATTTCCACCGAAAAGTACATAGGCTACGCCTCGACCCTGGAAAAGGCGGGCCACGTTCCCGATCCGAAGTTGGTGTTCCACGGCCTCCGGCAGCATTTCAGCACCGGCATGGAAGGCACGGCCGGGTTTCTCGCCCTGCCGCGGCGGCCTGACGGCATAGTCTGCGCCACCGACGATATCGGCATCGGCAGCATCAAGCAGCTTCTGGTCGGCAAGGTGGGGATTCCCGACGAAATCGCCGTGGCCGGGTTCAACGGCATTTCCGTGCTGCACAGCTACGAACCCGAACTGACCACCGTCGTCCAGCCCGTCCAGATGATGGCGGACACCGCCATGCACATGCTGATGGACCGGGTCAAGGGCGTTCCGCCGCGCGCCATACGCAGGCTCGTGGTGAAGGGAAAACTGACGGTAAGCAACTCCTCCGTGGCGTAATAAGGAGATGGGATCATGAACGAACGAATCCAGCGGTTGAAAGACAGGGTTCTCCAGAGCAAGCCGGTCATCTGCGTCGAACGCGCCCGGATTGTCACCGACGTGTACAAGGAATTCGAGCAACTGCCTCCGGCGCTGCTGCGGGCCAAGGCGTTGGAAAAAATTCTTGCCGAAATGTCGATCAATATCGGCGACGATGAGTTGATCGTCGGCAACCAGGGCTCCACCCCCCGCTGCTCCCCCATCTATCCGGAGTTTTCCGTCGACTGGATTCTCCGCGAGATGGACGAGTTCGAGAAGCGCCCCGCCGGGAAATATTACATCAGCGAGGAAAGCAAGGCGGTGCTCCGCGACATTCTTCCCTGGTGGAACAAGAAGACGACGAAGGACAAGGCGCTGGCCATGATCCCGAAGGAATGCATGGACGCCATCGCCGGCAATGTTTTCATCCTGACCGCTCTGAGCAGCGGCCTTGGCCACATCTCGGTCGATTACGGCCGGGTCCTGACCCTTGGCCTCGAACGCATCGCCAAGGATATCAAGGAAAAACTGGACGGCGTCGACATGCGGGACGGCGCGCAACTGGAGCGTTCCCTTTTTTACCGTTCCTGCATTTCCGCCTGCGAATCGGTCATGGCGTTCGCCGACCGTTTCGCCGCGCTGGCGCGGGAAAAAGCCGAATCGACCTCCGACCCGAAACGCGCCGAGGAATTGCGGCGCATCGCCCGCGTGTGCGCCCGGGTGCCGCGCTATCCGGCCGAATCGTTCCACGAAGCCTTGCAG
>JAVBRW010000472.1:0-4383 GCA_031547475.1 Planctomycetota bacterium | reverse complement strand
TCTGGAGCCAACTCCGGGATTCGAACCCGGGACCTGTGCTTTACGAAAGCACTGCTCTACCACTGAGCCAAGTTGGCTTGGTGATTGGTGACATTATTATATTGCAGGAAAGCATTGGGTGTTGCAAGGGATTTCCGGTTTTTATTTTTGCTTTCAAACTAATTTTCTAAAAGGGCGGGGATATCCATTTGGATTTGATTCTTTTCGCGGCGGTTTACGCAATAGCGATTTGACAATCGATTTCCCTGCTTTATAATATTTGATATTATATCAATGATCATAAAATCATAACATATTTCACGATAAATAATTGAGAAGACTCTCGATCAAAAGGAGTGGGCATGAATCCAGAAAAGCCGGCCATAGCGGGTTCGCTGGAGTCAAGCGATGTCATGGTGGAGGTGGCGCCGCATCCGGACGGTATCGAGTTGGAACTGGACTCGATTGTGTTTCGGCAATACGGGGAGGAAATCAAGCGCGTCATCCGGGACGAATTGGCCAAAATGGGCGTGGCCAACGCGAAAGTGAAAGCGAACGATCGCGGCGCTTTGGAATGCGTTATCCGCGCCCGGGTCGAAACGGCCGTCCGGCGCAGCCGAGCGGAGGGCGGACAATGAAACGGACCATGCTCTTCCTGCCCGGCAACAACCCGAACATGCTCATCAACGGCGGCAATCTCGGGGCGGACAGCATCATATTCGATCTCGAGGACGCCATTTCCCCCGACGAAAAGGACGCGGCGCGCATATTGGTAAGGCATGTGCTGAACAGCCTCGATTTCCGCCCGGCGCGCGTCATCGTCCGCATCAACGCGCTCGCCACGCCGTATTGGGAAAAGGATGTCGAAGCCATGCTTCCGCTCTGCCCCGACATCGTCATGCCCACCAAGGTCGACGGCGCGGAATACATCCACGCGCTCGTCGCCAAAATGGAACGGGTGGAACAGGCCGCCGGCCTGACCCGAAAGGCGGCGCTCATGCCGCTTATCGAAACCGCCCTCGGCCTGGAACGCAGCTTCGAAGTGGCCCGCGCCCACCCGCGCGTCGCCGCCCTCTACCTCGGCGCCGAAGACCTGACCGCCGATCTGCGCTGCCCGCGGACGAAAGAGGGCGGCGAAATCGCCTACGCCCGGGGCAGAATCGTCTGCGCCGCCCACGCCGCCGGCATCGACGCCTTCGACACCCCGTTCACCGACATCGACGACATGGACGGACTGCGCCGCGACGCCCTGCTGGCCAAATCCCTCGGCTTCACCGGCAAGGCGGTCATATCGCCCCGCCACGTCGATTGCGTGAACGAGGCATTCAGCCCGGGCGGGGCGGAAATCGCCTACGCCCGCCGGGTGTTCGACGCCATACGGGAAGCGAAGGAAAAAGGCAAGGGCGCCATCTCCCTCAACGGAAAAATGATCGACGCGCCGATTGTCGAACGGGCGCGCATCGTCCTGGAAGCGGCCAAGGAACTTTCGGGAGGGCTTGAACAATGAACGGCAAAATCATTCCGTCGCTCCAGGAGGCGATACGCGCCTGCGGCCTGCGGGACGGCATGTGCGTCTCGTTCCACCACCATTTGCGGAGCGGCGATTATGTGTTGAACATAACCATGGCCGCCATAGCGGAAATGGGATTCAGGGACATCACCATCAACGCGAGTTCCATCCACGACGGCCACGCCCCATTGATCGAACACATGGAAACCGGCGTTCTCACCGGACTCGAGACCAACTACATCGGCCCCGCCGTCGGGCGGGCGGTGAGCGAAGGCATGCTGAAAAAGCCGGTGCTGTTCCGCACCCACGGCGGCCGCCCGTCCGACATCGAGACCGGTAAATCGAAAATCGATATCGCCTTCATCGCAGCGCCGACCTCCGACCCGTACGGCAACTGCACCGGGAAAATCGGCAAATCCGCCTGCGGATCCCTCGGCTACGCCTTCGCCGACGCCATGCACGCGGACAAGGTGGTGGTCGTCACCGACAACCTCGTCCCCTACCCTCTCGCCGACTTTTCCATAAGCGAGGTCCATGTCGATTGCGTGGTCAAGATCGACGCCATCGGCGATCCGCAAGGCATCGTGTCCGGCACCACCCGCATGACCCGCGACCCGATCGCCCTCCGCATCGCCGACACGGCGGCCCGCGTCATCGACGCGTCCGGGCTGGTCCGCGACGGATTTTCGTTCCAGACCGGCGCCGGCGGCGCCTCCCTGGCGGTGGGGCAGAGCATCAAGGACATCATGCTCAAGCGAAGCGTGCGGGGCAGTTTCGCCCTTGGCGGCACCACCGGCTACCTGGTCGATATGCTGGAGGCGGGCTGTTTCGAAACCATCATGGACGTGCAGTGTTTCGATCTGAAAGCGGTGGAATCGCTCCGCACCAATCCCCGCCATATCGAGATCACCGCCAGCCAGTACGCCAGCCCGACGGCGAAAAGCAGCGCCGCCGACCGGCTGGACGCGGTTGTGCTCGGCGCCGCCGAGATCGATCATGCGTTCAACGTCAACGTCCACACCGATTCGAACGGCTACATAATCGGCGGCTCGGGCGGCCACAGCGATGTGGCGGCGGGCGCCAAGCTGGCGCTGGTGGTGGCGCCGCTCTGCCGGGCGCGGCTCCCGATCGTGGTGGACAAGGTGCTGAGCGTTTCCACCCCCGGCTGCACCATCGACGCCCTGGTGACCCAGTGCGGTGTCGCCGTCAACCCGGAGCGCCCGGACCTGAAGGAACGGCTTTCCGACGCCCGCATCAAGCTGGTGGATATCGAAGAGCTGGGCCGCATGGCGGAAAAGCTGAACGGCGTGCCGCGCAAGGCGGAGCCGAAAGGCAGGATCGTCGGCGAGATCATTTATCGCGACGGCGAACGGATCGATACGATTCGCCAGGTATGAAAATGCGGCGCTTGACAACAGCGGTATGCCGGAGACACTGGTCCTGCGGTTTTCGGGCCGAAGCGAACGCGACACTCATGGGTAGGGGCGGCCCCACGGGACACGGCCATTTCTATGCGGTTGTCAAAGGAACGAAAGCGCCATGCGCCGAATCGACACGACGCTCGTCAAGAACAAGGTGGCGGCCGAATTGCGCCGGGCCATCCTCTACGGCGATTTCGCGCCCTTCGAGGAGCTGAACCAGGATCGAATCGCCGCCGACCTCGGCGTGTCCCGGATGCCGGTCCGCGAAGCCGTCCAGATGCTGGAATCGTACGGCCTGGTGACGGTCCGCCACAACCGGGCGCCCATAGTCAACGAAATCACCGAACAGTTCATCCGGGATCATTTCGACATCCGCGTTCTGCTCGAAAAAGAAGCCATCGTCCGCGCCGCCTCGCGAAAGGACATCGACTGCGCCGAACTGGAGGAGTGCCACAAAAAGGCGGGCGAAGCGATCAGGAAGGACGATTACCAGGCGTTCAACCTCTACAACGGCCGGATTCACCAGCTTGTTTGGCGCCTGTCCGGCAGCGTCCGCCTGGAGCAGTTGCTGTCCCAGATGTGGAACACCATGCATGTCGACAGCTTCGCCAGGGAAAACGCCCTCGCCTCCAACGCGGGACACGGGAAAATGATCGGGTGCATCAAAAACCGCGATGCCGCCGGCGCCGCCGAGGCCATCGGGGAGCATGTCCGCCACAGTTGCGAACGGGCCATCGCCATCCGGCGCGAACGGCGGAAACAAGAGGAAGATGCGTCGCCGCTTTAGATGGAGTTCAGGTAGGCGTCGATGAACGGCAGCGCGGCGCCGATGGCGGCGTTGTCCGTGCCCGAGCGGCTGTAGCGGATGAAACATTCCTCAGGGCTGTAATTCGTGTGGGAATAGAGCAGCCGCCACAACCGGTTCAGATCGTCGGCATTCATGTGGGGAGGCAGGCCGCCGCCCAGGACGACATCGCAATCGATGACCATGTGGATGCTGCCGATGGCGGTGGCCAGATCCGCGAGAAACGTATCCCACCTCGCCGCAACCGCTCCGTCTTTCCCGTTTCTGAGCCTGGCGAAGAATTCCTCCAGCCCGCAGCCGGCGTCGGCCAGCAGGACATGCATCGAACAATACATGCTGAAACAGCCGGCCCTGCCGCAGTAGCACCGCTTCCCGCCCGGGTACAGGGTCATGTGCTCGATCAGCCCTCCCTCCAGATCGGGGCCGTGGTGGATGCGCCGGTTGAGAATGAGGGCGCCGCCGACATAATTATGGAGATGGACATACACCGCGTTGTGGATGCTTTTGGAAAACCACAGCTCGGCGTACGCCGCCGCGTCGGCGTCGTGGATCATGGCGCACGGGTGTTTGAGGTGTTTGGCGAAGTTGTCCAGCGTGACGCCGGCGGAACCGAGGATTTTCCCGTACAGCACCGTGGTGCCGTCCTGCGAAACAATGCCCTGGATGGC
>JAVBRW010000367.1:0-13171 GCA_031547475.1 Planctomycetota bacterium | reverse complement strand
CTCGTGGCCGCCCGCCTGTCATTTGCGAATTGGCTGCGGAACGAGGCTTTCGTTTGCGAAAGGAGGGCGGCCACGAGGGCCGCCCCTACCGGCAAATGACACGTTCAATTTGCACATAAAACCGGATCGTCCTTGCGAACGATCCGGCCGAATAATCCAACGCATCGCATTCATGCCGCGTTTCAGCTCTTCTTGTCGTCATCCACGACAGTGTAATCGGCGTCCATCACCCCGTCGTCGCCGCGCTTGGGCTCGCCCTCCGGCTGGGGGCCGGGGCCGCCCTGCGGCGGTTCGGCGTCGGCGGCGCCGGGCTGCTGTTCCTGGGCGCGCTTGTACATCTTCTCGGCCATGGAATGGGACGCCTGCTCCACATCCTTGATGGCAGCCTCGATTTCGGACACGTTCGAGGAATTCTTGACCTCTTCCAGCTTCTTGAGGGCGGCCTCGATCTTTTCCTTGTCGCCGGCGTCCAGCTTGTCGGCGTTGTCCTTCAGCATCTTGTTGAGCTGGTAGACGGTCTGATCCGCCTGGTTCTGGACCTGGACAAGCGTTTCCTTTTCCTCGTCCTCCTTGGCGTGTTCGGCCGCGTCCTTGACCATCTGCTTGATATCGTCTTCCGACAGGCCGGAGGCCGACTTGATGGTGATGGTCTGCTCCTTCTTGGTCGCCTTGTCGCGGGCCGAGACGGACAGGATGCCGTTGTTGTCGATGGAGAACGTCACCTCGACCTGCGGCACGCCCCGGGGCGCCGGCGGAATGCCGTCGAGCTGGAACTTGCCGAGCGTCCGGTTGCCGCTCGCCAATTTGCGTTCGCCCTGCAGGACGTGGATGTCGACGGCCGGCTGGTTGTCGGCGGCGGTGGAGAAGGTTTCCGACTTCGAGACCGGAATCGTGGTGTTCCGGGGGATGAGCGGGGTCATGACGCCGCCCAGGGTCTCGATGCCGAGGGTCAGCGGGGTGACGTCCAAAAGCAGAACGTCGCGGACTTCGCCGGCGATGACGCCGCCCTGAATGGCCGCGCCGACCGCCACCACTTCATCCGGGTTGACGCCCTTGTGGGGTTCTTTGCCGAAAATTTCCTTGCAGATGGCCTGCACGGCCGGCATGCGGGTCGAACCGCCGACCAGGACGACCTCGTCGATGTCCTTGCTGGTCAGGCCGGCGTCCTTCAGGCACTGGGTGCAGGGCTGGCGGCAGCGCTCGATCAGCGGATCGACCAGTTCCTCCAGCTTGGCGCGCTTGAGGTTCAGTTGCAGGTGCTTGGGGCCGGACGCGTCGGCGGTGATGTAGGGGATGTTGATGTCGGTGGACATGGCCTGCGACAGTTCGCACTTGGCCTTTTCAGCCGCTTCCTTCAGGCGCTGGAGCGCCATCTTGTCTTTCCGGAGATCGATGCCCTGCTCTTTCTTGAACTCGTCGCAGATCCAGTGGATGATGATGTCGTCGAAGTCGTCGCCGCCGAGGTGGGTGTCGCCGTTGGTGGCAAGCACCTCGAACACGCCTTCGCCGACGTCGAGGATGGAAATGTCGAACGTGCCGCCGCCCAAATCGAACACGGCGATTTTCTCGTTCTTCTTCTTGTCGAGCCCGTAGGCCAGCGCGGCGGCGGTGGGCTCGTTGACGATGCGCTTCACCTCGAGTCCGGCGACGCGGCCGGCGTCCTTGGTGGCCTGACGCTGCGAGTCGTTGAAGTAGGCGGGAACGGTGATGACCGCTTCCTTGACCGTTTCGCCGAGGAAGTCTTCCGCGCACTGCTTCAAATACTGGAGAATCATGGCGCTGATTTCCGGCGGGGTGTAGTCCTTGCCGAACGCCTCGACCTTGACCAGCTCGTCCGATCCGCCCACGACCTTATAGGGAACCATCTTCTCTTCCGACCCCACCTCGGAGTGGCGCCGGCCCATGAAACGCTTGATCGAATAGATGGTATTCGAGGGATTGGTCACCGCCTGCCGCTTCGCCAACTGCCCGACCAGGCGGCCGTCGGCGGTGAACGCCACGACGGACGGCGTGGTGCGGCTGCCTTCCTTGTTGGGGATGATTTTGGGCTCGCCGCCTTCCATCACCGCCACGCACGAATTGGTGGTGCCGAGATCGATACCGATGATTTTGCCCATTGCGTAACTCCTGTATTAAAGTAATGGCACAAAAAAAATTGCCTGAACAATCATGTCAACGGAGCACGCATCCTGATACCATGGGGTAATCAAGACACGTTCCAAGGGCATATAGCAATCCTTCTGCCTTTTTCGCCGGCGCGAATGAAAAAACACTCGATTTAAATGCAACCAATTGTCGTATAATTCTTAATATTATCATTATCCCTCTCATGCGCATTCGCCTTCAATTTTGTCCGGTTGTATTTGACCCGGTGCGATTGTCATTATGACAGAGAGATTGCCGGTTCGGCGGCAAGGACGCCATTTCCTCCCTGGTTCAACGCATAAAATGCTTTACCTCAAAAAACCGGCCCGACTTTTCTTCTCGCTCTTGCGTTGCCGAATCTCTCCATGTATGATATTTTCACTTAAAGTTGATGACTCCCTTATTCACTCGCCGAAGGAAGTCCCGGAATGATGCTGGAAGCGGTCAATCTCAACAAATTCTACGGCTCCCGCCAAGCATTGGAGGGAGTCACCTTTTCCGTGGACAAGGGCGAGACGGTCGGTTTTCTCGGCGTGAACGGCGCGGGGAAAACCACCACCATGCGCATCCTCACCGGATTCCTTTCGCCGAATCTCGGCCACGCGCGCGTCGCCGGCCTTGATCCGAGACTGCCGGCGGCGCGGGAGCGGATCGGCTATCTGCCCGAGTCCAATCCCCTGCCTCCCCACATGCGCGTGAACGAATATCTGCTGTTCCGCGCCCGCCTGAAAGGCCTGAACCGGGCCGCCGCCAACCATGCGGTGGAGGAAAAGGCGGCGGACTGCGGCGTCGAGGAATTCCGCGACCGCATGATCGGGCAATTGTCGAAAGGCATGCGCCAGCGGGTCGGACTCGCCGACAGCATGCTCGCCAACCCGGACGTCCTCATTCTGGACGAGCCGACCGCCGGGCTCGATCCCCGGCAGGCGGAGGAGACGCGGGCGCTCATCGGCCGGCTTGGCCAGAACGCGACCATTCTCCTTTCCAGCCATATTCTTCACGATGTCGAGCGCCTATGCCGGCGCGTCATCATTCTCGACGGCGGCAAGGTGGCGGCCGACGACACCCTCCAGAACATTTGCGAAAAGAATGTGGAGGAGCGCACCATCGTCATGGAAATACAGACCAGCGAGCCGGTCCGGGAGACGCTCCGCTCGATTCCCGGCGTCCGCGCCGTGTCGGTCGCGCTCCACCAGGACGATCCCGGCATGGTGACGGTGACCCTGACCATGCCGACCGGTGTCGATCTGCGGCGGGAGATTTCGCTCATTTCCGCCAACCGGGGCTGGATTATCACGGAAATGCGGCTGGAACCGGTGCGGCTCGAAGACATTTTCAGGCGCCTGACGCGATAGTCGGGTTTTCAAGAAAATCGTTTGTGTTTGCATTGCAATGGGCTGCTTTTTCGTCAGCTCAAATGAAGCGGCCAGGCTGTCAGTGCTCCGCGACGAAAAGGGAACCCTGAAACTATAAAGGAAATCAAACGGCGGTTTGTTTGATTTCCTTTGGATAGGAAAACAACGTTATGGCAAAGTTCCTGGTTCTGGCAAGGAAAGAGGCGTCGACCATCCTGCTGTCGCCGTCGATTTTTTTCGCCACCGCCTTCTTCGTTCTTTTGGATTCGTTCGCCTTCTACCTGACGACGGTGAACCACACCACCGCCTACGCGCTGTTCGACGAGATGGCGCTGTTCATGCTGTTCACCTCCATCATCATGTATCCGCTCATCTCCATGCACGCGTTCTCGGAAGAAAACGCCGGCGGCACGCTGGAGACGCTCCTGACCGCCCCGATCAGCCATTTCACCGCCGTCATGGCGAAATACGCCGGCGCCATGGTCTTTGTCGCCCTCTACCTTTTGCACGGCGTCGTCTACGCCGTCCTTCTCGCCATGGGCGGCGAGCTCGACTGGAATTCGACCCTGACCGCCTTCCTGGCGCTGTTCGCCGTCGGATCGCTCGCCATGTCGCTGGGCGTGTTCGTCTCGACCCTGACCATGTCGCCGGTGGCGGCGGCGGCCGGGTCGGCGGGGATTTTGTTCTTCATCGCCATAACCTCCGATATCGATCCCTATACCGGCAGCATCCCGGACATATTGAACAGCCTCAGCTTCATCCCCCACGCCAAGCGCTGGATCGCCGGCGAACTGGATACGCGGGGCATGGTCTACTTCGTCTCCGCCACCGCGCTGTTCCTGTTCTACGCCTGGCTGTCCGTCCGGTCGCGGGGGGCGGAGCGGCGCGTGCCGAACAAAACGGTGCGCCGCCGCCTCACAGTAACCTATTTCCTCGTCCTGGCCGCCATCGTCTGCCTGATCGCCCAGGCGGCCGTTCTCCATATCCGGGGCTTTTGGGAAAGCGGCACGCCGTTCGGGCCGCACCTCGATCGGTTGCCCCGCTACCTGCTCGCGCCCCTGGCCGCGGCGATTCTCCTGTTCCTGTGGTCGCTCCTGACCTACCGCGCCGCCCGCCGCGCCGAGCGCAGCGGTTCGGCGACCAGGCAGATAAAATACCAGACCATTTCCGAATCGAAAGTGATGGGAGCGACGCGCCTGTACTACGAGGACGATATCAAGGAACGCCGGCGCCTATGGCTGGCCGCCATCGCCGGGCTGGTGATCGCCCTCAACCTGAACTGGCTCGCCCACTACCCGTTCCGCACCTTTTCCGACAGCGGGACCTGGAACTTCCTGACCGTTTTCCAGGATCGGCGGTGGGACGTGTCGGAGGACGGGCGGAATTCCCTGTCCCCCACCACCCGCCGGACCCTGGACAGCCTCCAGGGAAGGCTCCAGATCTATTCGTTCCTGTCCGAAGAGGCGGATATCCGCGACGTGCCGGTGGCTGAGGAGATGCGCCGCCTCCTCGCCCGCTATAACGATTATAGCGCCCTGGTGTCGTCGACCTTCGCCGACGCCGCCCGCGAGCCGGACATGGCCCGCGAGCTTGCCCGCGAACTCGACATCCCGCCGGAAGGCCTGGAAAAAATGCTGGTCCTGGACTATCAGGGCCGCCGGCTGACCATTCCCGCCGTCGCCCTGGTGGCGCCGCCGCAATGGCGCGCGCAGATGGCGGGCGAAACGCGCTGGGTGTTCGACGGCGAAAACCGCCTGACCCAGACCGTCATGCGCCTGGTCGATCCGCGCGTTCCCAACGTATTTTTCGTCTACGGCCATCTCGAGCATTCGCCGGTGGCCGGACCGTATCCGGAGCGTTCCGTCTCGCGTTTCGCCCGCGTGCTGGCCGCCGCCAACATGCGGGTCAGGCAGCATATCATTTCCCCCGGAACGTCCATCCCGCCCGAATGCGACATACTGGTCATCGCCTCGCCCCGCGTCCAGTACCAGCCGCACGAGGTGCGGGAAATCGAACGCTACATGGAAGAGGGCGGGCGCCTGCTCCTGTTCGCGCCGGTCGCGGGCAAACCGTACCCGGCCGCCGACGATCCGCTGAACCAATTCGCCTTCGAGCTCGGGGGCGGCTACCGGGACGACATGGTCGAGGACAGGGAGCACAACGACAACGGGCAAATCCTCGCCCCCGTCGGCGAAGCCAAGGGGGTGGGCGAAGGTTCGATCGCCTTTGTCTTCCCCGTCACCCGCACCATCCGCGACAATCCGCGCTCCGTCGAAAAGGGCTGGGCGAGCGAACGAATGATTGAAACCTACCCGTCGGCGGTATCGGTCGATGCCGAAACGGAGCAGAAGCGCGCCGGCCCGTTCACCATGCTCTACCGTTCGTTCAAAACGACCGAATCGCGGGAAGCGCGGGCGGTGGTGGCGGCTTCGGGGCGGATGGCGGCCGATTCCGATATCGGCAGGGGCGCCAACGAGGCGCTCCTCATGGGCATGGTGCAATGGCTGGCCGGGCGGGAGGAGTCCCGCGATATCGAACCGCGCGCCTGGATCGATCGGCGCCTGGTCCTGACCGGCCCCCAGTTCCGCGCCATGTTGTGGATTGGCGTTGTCCTGTTGCCGCTGATGTGGCTGATGACGGGCGTTACGGTGTGGTGGATGAGACGGGAGTGAATTCAATTCACAATTCACGATGCACAATTCACAATTTTTTGAATTGTGATCGGGAACGCGGGATTTCGCCTCATGCGCGACAATAGGAACAATTGTGAATCGTGAATTGTGAATTTCTTTTATGTCTTGCTTTCCGGATGGGCGCATGTCGAGACGTAGCGTTTTACTATTGATAATAGGGGCTGTGCTCCTGACTTCGCTTTCGCTGGCGCTGTCCCGGCGGGACTCGCGGGATTGGCGCGCCAACCGGTCGCGCCGGCTGTTCCCCTTCCCCTGGCAGGACGCGACGGCGCTGCAGATCGCCCGGCCGAACGGCGAAGTGCTCAAATTCGCCAAAAACGCCAAGGGCGAATGGCAGATACTTCTTCCGGACAACCTGGCCGACTACCTGGCCAACCAGGCGGTCGACGAGTTCGCCGCCCTCGCCACCCTGACCTGGCGCGAACCGCTCCGCGACGGCAAGCCGCCGAAGGCGGACCAGGCCACCGTCATCACCGCCACCAGCGCGGCCGGACTGACGCTCAATCTGGCCATGGGCGAGGTGTCCAACAATTTGCGCGCCGTTGTCGTCGATGGCGACGAAAGCACCGTGTACGGCGTCAGCCAGGATTTGCTCAAATTCCTCGACTGGCCGGACGAACGTTTCCGCAAGTTCACCCTCGCCAACGCCGGCACCGGGCAGCGCCCCAACCAGATCGTCCTTTCCCCCGCCGGCAACAAGCCGGAGCTCCGCATCGTGCTGAAACAGGAGGCGGACGGCTGGCGCTTGAAAGCGCCCGTCGACTGGCAGGTCGACGCCACCCGCCTCGACATGCTGCTCCGCTGGGTGGACCGCCTGCGCGCCGATTCCATCGAGGCGGAAATGTCCGCCGATCTGGAATGGTTCGGCTTCACCCCCGAATCCGCCTTTGTCGAAGCCTCGTATCCGGGGCCAACCGGCGAAACCAAGCGCCGGGTCGAATTCGGCGGCGAGGCGGGCGAAGGAACCATTTACGCCAGGGAAACGTCCCGCACCCCCATTTTCGCCCTGCCGCTGTCCATCCTGTCGGAAATTTCCCTCGACGCCGCCGCCCAATATCCGGAACTGTGGCGGAACTTCTACCGGCGCCGGCTCCTGAACGCAATCGGGGATGAACTGCCTTCGGAAGTGGCGATCGAACGTCTGCTGCCGACCCCGGCCAAGCTCACCATCACCCATACCCGCGATCGCGACGGCGACAAATGGAAAGGAACGCTGGAAGAGGCTGGCCGCACCGCCTCCTTCCCCATCGATCCGCCGGATCCGCAGGACAGCGCCCGCGCGCTCTCCGCCCTGCTGACCGGCTTGTCCAACATCCGGGTCAAAACGTTCCTCGCCGACACGCCGCCCGGACCGGAAACCGCCCGATGGACCGCCTTCCCCGCCTGGCGCTTCACCAGCAAAAGCGCCGACGGCCGCGAAAACCACCAGTTGACCCTGTACGCCGCCGACGCCGACGGCAACCTGCCTCCCGGTTCCCCGTTCCGGGAGGGCGCGGCCGGACCGGCGGAAATGACGGCTCTGCCCGGCCAGCCCGAGCGGGCCGGCATCGCCCTGGTTTTCGACAACCGGCCGGCGGTCATGGAAATGCACGGGGATTTGGCCTACCTGCTTTGCCTGCCTCTGTACCGCTACCAGGCGAAGCGGCTTATCGATCTCGATCCGCTGTCCTGGTCGCGGGTGGAATTGGACGTTGGAGATAACCGCACCGTGTACACGCGGAAAGCGGACGAAATGAACGAGCAGTGGTGGCGCGGGGACGAGCCGCCGGAACCGCTCATGGACGACAACAATCTGTTTGTCGCCCTGTTGCTGGAGCTTTCGCAATTGAAGGCGGAAGGGTTTGTCGCCAACGCGGACGCGGATGCGGCCAAGTTTGGACTTGACCGGCCGGAGATTACCGCCATAGTTTATATATCTCAAAAGGATGCCGGAACGGATTTGGCCAAGGACGGCCGGTTCCGCCTGGCGGTGGGAGGGAAGGCGGACCAGGAAGGCAAGCAGCGTTACGCCAGGCTGAACGATTCCGGCCCGGTGTTCCTCGTATCGGGCCGTTTCGCCGAAGCGCTTGGCAAAGAGTATCGGTGAATTGCCTTGAATGTAACGTCAGTCAATTTTTCTAGGATGATAATATGACCAAAGCGAAGACCGCGACGAAAAGTGCAGCCGACGCCAAGAAAGCCGATGACAAGGCAAAGGGCAAAAAAGCCGATCCCAAAAACGCAAAAGCGGCAAAACCGGAAAAAAGCGATAAAAAGCCGGCGGAAAAGGCCAAGGCGGCCAGGAAACCCGGCAAGGACACCGACCGCATTGTCAAGCAACCGGCCGCTCCGGTCGAAACGGTTGTACAGAACACGATGTCCGGCACCTCCGACTCGCAATTGATGCGCTCCATGGCTTTCTCCAATGCCGGCCTTGGCGTCAAAACCTCGACGAAAAAGCCGAGCCTGTCCGTCGCCCCCGGGGTCATGATTCTCGGCCGGACCGCGCCGGTCAAACCGGAGCATACTCCCAGGCCGTCCGAACGCCGTCTGTCCAAAAAGGAGCAGCAGGAGATCAAGAGCTTCCTCCAGGCACGGCGCGAACGCCTGCTCGCCGGCATGCGCCGCGAACTTGCGCTCCAGAAGGAGCGCGCCGAATCGAAGGCGGCGGACGAGGTGGACAAGGCCACCGACGCCTACGACGAGGATTTGTCCTTCGAAATCGCCACCGCCAACGATCAGGAGCTGGAGGAAATCCAGGTCGCTCTCGAAAAAATCGAAAAAGGCACCTACGGCGAATGCGAAATCTGCGGCTGCGCGATTTCGCCGTCCAGACTGAAAGTTCTGCCCTCCGCCACCACCTGCGTCGCCTGCCGGGGCCAGGAGGAAATGGCCCGCCGCCGCGACGACGGCTCGCCCACCTTCTCGATGATGGCGGGAGAGGAAGCCGAGGCGGACGGGGAGGTGATGTAGAGGGTGGAGCATTTTCGGAATTTTCGTGAATATAAGGATTGAGTCGCGCCATCTCCCTTACGCGGCATTTCGCCAAACCGCCGGCGAAATACCGCTACCGGCCGAGCTCGCGCCTCAATCCAATATCCACAGAATTTCTTAAAATGCTTGAAGAGGACGTTTCCATGGGCCCGACTAACACTCGCCGGGTGTATGACACGGACCGGATCAAAAAAAACCGTCCAAAGGGGCGGCGGTGGCTGGCGCTGGCCCTGATGGCGCTTTCAATCGCCGCCGCCGCGGTGATTCTCAGCCGGGACATGGATTGGGAGAAACGCAGCCGCGAAGCCCGCTACCTCGGCCTGATTGCCGAATCCAACGGGAATTACGAAACCGCCCGCGCGCACTACGAGACCGCCCTCGCCAACCACCCCTACGACTGGGCCACCCACCTGTCGCTCGCCAGGATTCTCAACTACCGCCTGAACGACTACGCGAACGCTCTCCGCCACTATCTTTTCGCGCTCGGTTATTCTCCGCAGATGGCGATCGCGCAGGAGGTGAATCCGGAGATCGAATTGCTGAAAATGGTGTTCCGGGGGGAACTGGAAAACCCCGGACACGCTCTGGAGGACATGTTCCGGGCGATCGAGGAAGGGACGGAAGAACTGTTTTACCTGCGCCTGTCCCCCCGCCTCCGCGACTCGCTGCCCGATTACTGGCGCGGATGGACCGAACGCGGCCGGGGAAAGCTGGTGTTCTGCCGCATGCGGGACGAGAACAACGGCTTTTTCGACGCCCATGTCAGCCTGGTCTATCCGGATGAAACAGTCATGTCCATGCACATGTATTGCGTAAAAGGCCAGGTTTGGCGCCTGGAACTCGGTTTTCCCTGAGGAGTGCGAATGTCTCTGGAAGAAGTCCGCAAACGGATTGACGAAATCGACAAGGAGCTGGTCGGCCTCCTGGATCGCCGCGCCGCCGCCGGGCGCGAGGCGGCAAGGCTGAAAATATTGAACTGCCAGCCTCTCCGCAATGTCGGCCGCGAAAACGAGGTGGTCGCCAAGGTGACCGGGCTGTCCAACGGATCCATGCCGCGCCGGAGCCTGGAAAAGATCTACCGCGCCATCATGGCCGAAACGCTGGCGCAGGAAACAAACCAGGACGCCCATCCCGGCCACGAAAACGGTTCCGCCTGCAATAAGGCGCGCCAGGATATACGGGCCGAAGTGGTGGAAAACGCGCCCGCCGCGTCCGGCTTCCGCCGCATGCGGCTTTATGCTCCCGCCTTGGGCTGCATGTTCGCGCCCGGGCAATTTTTCCAGATCCGCGTCGAAGGGGGAAACGGCATTTTTCTCCGCCGCCCCTTCGCGCCGTCCGAATTCCATGACGACGGAATCACATTCGTCTATGCCGTGGTTGGTGCGGGCACCGAAGCCATGGCCGCCCTGCCCGTCGGCGCCGCCGTGCAGGTTCTCGCTCCGCTCGGCAACGCCTATGCCTTGCCGCCGGTAGCGACCGATGTGCTGCTGATCGGCGGGGGCTGCGGCGCGCCAAGCCTGGCTCCGCTGGCAAAACAACTCAAAAGCGGGGGCAACCGCGTCACCGCCCTGATAGGCGCCCGCACCGCCGAAATGCTTCTCGAGCACGAAATGTTCGCCAGGCTGGTCGACCGCCTCATCGTCGCCACCGATGACGGGAGTCGCGGTTGCCACGGCAATGTGGTGGAAGCGTTCCGCCGCGAAAACGTCGGCGCGCCCTCACGCATGTACGCCTGCGGCCCCAAGCCGATGCTGAAGGCGGCGGCCAAACTGGCCGAAGAACTGGGAATCGAATGCCAGGTATCGCTGGAAGAGCGGATGGCGTGCGGGTTCGGCGCCTGCATGGGCTGCGCGGTGCCGGTGAAGGACGACAAGGCGGAAGGCGGCATCGTCTACCGCCGCGTCTGCCACGAGGGGCCGGTATTCGATGCGAGAAAGCTGGCATGGGACAAGATGTGAAATATTCCCAATTCACGATTCACAATTGAACCGCGAAACTTCGCGCCCATGCAAGTCCGAATACACGCGACGACGCAACACACGTTTAAGGAGACAAAAACATGATCGCGATCAATTATGCCACGGTAAAGGAGAGGCTTAAAAAATACTGTGATGCGGCCGTGCATGACTCCGAAACCATAATCGTCACCAGGAAACAAGACGAGAATGTCGTCATCATTTCCGAGGCGGAATATAACAATCTGATGGAAAACCTGTACATCCGCAGCAACAAGTCGGACTACGAAAGGCTGCTCAAATCCATTGACAGATTGAAGCGCGGCAAGGGCAAGATACGGAAGTTGGTCGACGATGAATAAGGTTTTCTCTGATGAGGCTTGGGAGGACTATCAGTATTGGGTGGATAATGACCGCAAGATACTCCGCAAAGTCAACGAGTTGTTGCGGGACATCGAGCGCAACGGACATGCCGGAATAGGCAAGCCGGAACCGCTCAAGCATGATTTGGAAGGCTTTTGGAGCCGCAGAATCACCCATGAACACCGTCTGGTTTATTCCATTCAAGGTAACGACATTCTGATTGCGAAATGCAGAAGGCATTACCAGTGAGGGCCTGTCAGGAAATAACTATGGCAACTTTTTAACAGAAACGCAGCTATAGCGCATTCGATAAAGGCCCAGGTGCTTCATTTATTATCTGACAGAACCTAACATGCCGCATTGATTGAGTTCAGTTCGCCGCTTTCCTTCCCGCCGCCTCGTCCATCCCGACGGCGAATTCCCCGGCCTGGATGCGGGCCAGCATCTCTTTCGCGCAACGCGGGCAATAGACTTCGCTTATCGCCTCATCCAATTCGCCAGGCCACGGCAGACGGAACATTCCATCGACGCGAATTCTGCGGCATTGCGTGCATTGCACAATCATGGTTTCCCCCGATGCTTTACACGGCGGGGCATTCCCCGGCAAAGGGAACACTATCCGCAACACTTCATTAATTGCCCCTGATTGCGCTTTTCTTTCAAAATAATCAAAAAAATCCCGCATTATCTTCAACGGCAAGAATTGCCGGAAAATTGCCCTTTTTCAAAAACGGTTTCTGCAAAACAAAACCCAATCCAAATCAAAACATCCACAATGCCTTGAAAAGGTTAAGGTTGAAATCAAATCAATCAACGCTCTCCGAATCTGGCATTGGATTTGCACAAGGAAAAGGCGCACTGCTGTTTCTTGGGGGAAACGGCAAAAATAGACCTGCCGGGCGCGTCGTACCCGCCAACGGCATGGAGCACGACATGATTTACGGCATGTATTTGTCGACCATGGGGGCATTGGTCCAGACGCACCGCCACGCCACCATTTCGAACAACCTCGCCAACACCAACACCAACGGGTTCAAACCCGATTGGTCCATCTTCACCGAAGTGCCGGTGGAGAATGAATTCCATCCCGAACGCCGTTTTCTCTGGGACAAAATCCTTATGAAAACCGGCGGCGGCGTGTGGAACGACACCACCATCACCAATTTGGCGCCCGGACCTATGGAATTCACAGGCAACCCGCTGGACGTGGCGCTGCATGACGAACCGAACTCGAACAAGCATTCGTTCTTCATGATCCGCCCGGAAGGCGCCGAGGCGGACAACATCTATTACACCCGGGACGGCCATTTCGTGCCCGATCAGAACGGCGTGTTGCGGACGGTGGGCGGCGATTTGGTCCTTGGCCCGGCCGGCGAACAGATCGTCGTTCCCCAGGACCAGCCCGGCACCATCGATATTTCGGACCAGGGCTGGATTATCAACAAAACGCCGGACGAGAACGTGTTTCTCGGGCAAATCGGCGTATTCCGGAGCGAGGATTTCCGCAACATGGTCAAGGTCGGGGACAACCGCTACATTTCGGACGGCGCCGCCATGGAAAATTGGCAAAACGGGGTGAAAGGCACCTATCTGGAAAAATCCGCCACCAGCGCCATCGAGGAAATGACCAACATGATCGAGGCGTCGCGCATCTACGAAACCAACATGCGCTTTCTCACCATCCAGG
>JAVBRW010000037.1:0-3529 GCA_031547475.1 Planctomycetota bacterium | reverse complement strand
ACGGTCAAATGCTTTGCCTGCGGCTGGTCGGGCGATGTGTTCGACGTGGTGGGCGCGGTGTACGGTCTGGCCGGCGGTGATGCTTTCGCAAAGGCTTATGACATTCTTGGACTCGTTCCCAAGAGCGGCGGGCATTTGCGTTCGGTCAAACCCTCGAAGCCGAAACCGCAATCCGGCACATGGGACGAAATCATCAGCCTGATATATCCGCCCGGTTGGGACACGCCGGAACCCGAGGTGAAATTGCCGTTGCCACTGGAGGTGACCACAGAAGCGGAAATCGGCGTGGCGGGGATACTAGCGCTCAATCCTGCCTCCGTTTCTGACTGTCTTAAATCCGGTTTGCGGGGCTGGCATTTTGATGATGTGGAGCTTGGCGAGTTTTTCGAGGATGTCTGTACCGCCGACTTCCTGGATGAAACCAGTCCCGAATTTATGGATTGGCTTCGAGAGCGCGCCGCGCCGGCGCACATGCTCCGCAAGTTGTCGCGGTTTGTCATGCGCGAAGGGCGACGCCGCAAATTGGAGGCGGCATTCGCAGCGGCGTATTCGAGTTTTCAAAACCAGGAGTCGCCCGACATGGTGTTGGAGGATGTCCTTAATCAGGCGGAATTGGCTTTGGATTGCCGATTCGACATGCCGGGGCAAGACGGTATCGCTATGGGTGAAATGGTCGCGGACATATTCCAACGTTTTCATGACGGCGATGATGTGTTGTCGATTGTGGGGCGCTTTCGGCGCGCTGGTGCAATATGAGCGCCGCCGGCGGGAATGGTTGGAGCGGTACGAGGTCCGGCAGGATGATGAGGAGGATGCGGGCAATGAGCAATCATGATATGGGCGACCGCGCAGCGGAATCGGCGTGGCAAGGAACGTTTCAGTTGTTCGGGGTGGATGTGCATTGCCATGTGCTTTCGGACGGCCGGCGAATCATTGAAGCGAACAGCATGAACGCTCTGCTGGAAGCCATGGCGAACGGAGCAGGAGCCGACGTGGGCGACCTTGACGCCTTTACCCGCTGGCAACGCGGCGAGACGGATGAAGGGGGCGAGCAATGAAGAGCTGTTCAACCTGCCGCTGGCGACCGGAACTATGGGCGGTGGACATGCATCATCGCGATCGACTGCTGGGTGATTGCCGCGCCCCGATTCCGTTCTGGCTGGCTGATGCCGTGGACTCGCTGGCCGCGCCCCACGAAGCCGACCCGGACGACTACCGGACGCTGACTCGGCCCCGCGACGGCAAGAACATCACCGGACTTTGGGCAGGCGACTTCCCCGGTTGCGATGCATGGGAACCGAGGCAGACACCAAAGCGCCGAGGCAGGGCAAAGAATCACCGCGATAAACCCGGTTCTCCGGCCCGTGGTGACAAACGGACGGCGCGGATACACAAAGTGCCGCCCCCGAATATTGACGGGCCTTAAAAACGGTTGCTCCATGGACTTATTTGGACCAATACGGACTTCACCGATACGCAATGGACAAATATGGATTATCAAAACATGAAAAACGTGAGCGATTCGGCGGGAACGGTTGTTGATGGCTTCCACGGCACTCGTCAATGTCGCCACTGCCGCCATCGGCCCCGGCACTGGACGCGGGTTGAGAGTCCGCGGGGATGCTGGCACGAAGGCCTTTGCCGGAAGGCGGGGCGAATGACGCGGCCGGGCGGGGCGTGTGGACAATGGACGGAGGATGGCGCGGTATGAAAATCACCTTTTCGGTTCCCGGCCAACCGCGAGGACAGGCGCGGCCACGGTTCGCCCGCATCGGTCGAGGCGTGCGGACCTACAAACCCAAAAAGGATGTTCAGCGGGAAAACCTGGTCGCTATGCGGTATCTCGAAGCGGCCGGCAATATTGCTCCGCACACCGGACCGATTCGATTGGATGTCCTGGCCGTGTCGGTCCCGCCAAAAAGCTGGAGCCGGAAACGGCGCGAGGAGGAGCGATATAAGACATCGCGCCCCGACGCCGACAACATCGGCAAGCTGGTTGCCGACGGCCTGAACGAAATCGCATGGCGTGACGACGCGCAGATCGTCCGATTGCTTGTCGAAAAGGTTTTTGGCGATCGGGACGAGGTGATTGTTTGCATCGAACGGATTTGAGGAAAAAACATGACGACGACACTGGACAACCCCATTGAACCCGCGCTTCTCACCGCCGAACAGGCGTGGACCCTGTGCGCCTTGTCGAAGGCTTCATGGTACAAAGCCAAGTCGGCGGGCCGCATACCCAGGGAGGTTCGAATCGGCGGCGCCCTTCGCTGGCGCAGGGACGAATTGCTGCGATGGATTAATGCCGGCTGTCCTGCGCGGTCGGTGTGGGATGCACAGACGACACGGAAATAATTCGGGACAGAGTTGATTTTCTCTGTTGCATGAAATAGTATGCCGGTAGGAGGATTGCCGGCATGAACAAACCGAAGATGCGCGGACGACCGCCGAAGCCGAAGGGTGAGAAGCAGAGTTTCCGGTTGATGGTCAACATCACCAACGCCGAAGGGGAACTGCTGCGGGCGGACGCGACACAGATGAATTTGACGCCCGGGCAAACGCTTTTGCTGGCTTGGCGGGCATGGCGGGAGGGATGACGATGGCGGTTTTCAAACGCAAGTACACGGCCAAGAACGGCAAGGCAAAGGCAACGCTGAAATGGTCGATAGACTTCCGCGACCATGACGGCGTTGTCCGCCGCCTGGCCGCGTTCACCGATCGTTCCGCCTCGCTGGAATTGGAGCGCCACCTGAATCGGCTGGTTGCCCTGCGCATGGCCGGCGCCGGGCCGGATGCCGAGTTGTCCCGCTTTATCGAGGCCTGCCCCGGCGACATTCGCAATAAACTAGCCGAGTGGAATATCATCACCGGCGAAAGGGCGGCGGCGGGGAAGTCGATTGCCGCTCACCTTGAGGATTGGCGACAGGACATGATCAACGATGGACTGACACACAAGCAGATTGTCGCCAATGTCAACAAAGTCACAACAGTCGCGAAGGATTGCGGCTGGCTGATGATTTCTGACATGTCCGCAACCGATATGAACACCTGGCGAAGCAATCAGAAAAAGACGGGGAAAGCCGCGCAAACACTCAATCATTATCTCGTCGTTGCCAATGCATTCTGCCACTGGCTCATGGAGAAAAAAAGACTGACGGAAAATCCGCTGTCGGAACTTTCCAAGCTCAACGCCGCCGCCGACCGCCGCCTTGAACGTCGGGCTTTTACCGTCGAGGAATTGGGGCGGATTCTCGCCGCCGCCGAAGCCGGGCCGGAAACGCATAATATGCCGGGGCCGCTGCGGGCGCTGCTCTACCGCACTGCCGTCGAAACAGGCCTTCGCTGGTCGGAACTCAAAAGCCTGACCCGCGCATCGTTCGACTTCAATGCCGAACCTGCCACGGTCACCATCAAGGCAAAAGACGCCAAGAACGGTTTGGATGACACCCTGGCCCTTCGCCCCGAACTTGCCGCCGATCTCAAGGTGCATACGGCCTTGCATCTCCCCGGTGCGACAACGTTCCCCGGC
>JAVBRW010000114.1:0-8414 GCA_031547475.1 Planctomycetota bacterium | reverse complement strand
CCGGTCAAGATAATCCCCGGGGTGCCTTGGGAGGCCTCACTACCCGCCGTTCCCCGCGACCACGTCAAATCGCACGCGCACGCCCAGTTGGGGAATCCGGTCAAGATATCCCCGGGCGTGTCTAAAGCGTCATTTCGCTATGGGAGGCCTTACTACCCGCCGTTCCCCCCGACCGCGTAAAACCGCACGCACACGCCCTGTCTTTTGACCCTCCGGACCCCGGGCAACCGGGGCTTCCGTACGGGTACCGCAACCGCTTCGGCCGAAGCGCGAGGGACCGTTTTTCATTCCCTCAACCACATCACCAAAATTAGCCGCGTTCACACGCGGGCGATCGCGAATTTTTTTATTTTTTTGAGCAAGCGCGGCGGCCTACGGTAGGGGCGGCCCTCGTGGCCGCCCACGGTGCAAAGAGAAATAACCTTGCGGCACAGGGCTGCGGGTAGCGTACTACGCGAAGGTTTTGCCTGCCGCCGCAGTGGCATTCGCAATTGAATCGAGGGCGGCCACAAGGGCCGCCCCTACCGGCGATCGATTCGTTCAATCCAGGGTGGCGTGTGAATTCAGGCTGAATTCGCAGGGCTTGCCTGAAATTCGGGGACACGTAACGCAATTAAACCGCCAATTGCGCAACATGTCCCCGAATTCCCATGGCTGGGGACGGGGATTGACGGTACGCATGGACGGCGGTATTATGCGGAAATGGATCGCCGGTCGGCCCGGCCGATCCGCGTCGTTTTTCCCACCCCAGAGGAGGCATCATTCATGAAGACTGTTCGCATGTCGTGCGCGCTGGCGTTTGCCGTGGCACTGCTCGTTCCGTTCATGACCGCCAACGCGGCGGACAACGACCCCATCCGCATCGGCGTCTACCTGCCCCTGACCGGCGACAACGCGTTCGGCGGCCAACTCGAACTCGAAGGCGTCCAGCTCGCCCACAAACAGATCCCCACCATTCTCGGCCGCAAGGTCGAACTGATCGTCGTCGACAACAAGTCGGACAAGATCGAGGCCGCCAACGCCGTCACCCGCCTGATCGAGCGCGACAAGGTCATGGGCATCATCGGCACCTACGGCTCGTCCCTCGCCATGGCGGGCGGCGAAGTGGCGGAGCGCGCCGGCATTCCGGTCATCGGCACCTCGTGCACCAACCCGCTGGTCACCCAGGGGAAGAAATACTATTTCCGCGCCTGCTTCATCGACCCCTACCAGGGCGCCGGCGCCGCCACCTACGCCATCAAGGTCCGGGGCTACAAAAAGGCCGCCCTCCTCATCGACGTGTCGAACGACTACGCGGTCGGCCTCGCCAATTTCTTCCGCCGCTCGTTCCAGCGCCTCGGCGGCGAGATCGTCTCGACCATGAACTACCAGTCCCGCGACCAGGACTTCACCGCGCAACTCACCGAAATCATTTCGAAAAACCCGGACGTCGTGTTCATGCCCGCCTATTTCGCCCAGGGCAGCATCATCATGAAACAGGCCCGCGAACTCGGCGGCAAGTTCGTCCTCATGGGCGGCGACGCCATGGACAACCCCGACACCGTCAAGATCGCCGGCAAGGCGGCCGAAGGCTTCCTCCAGACCACCTTCCCCTATTCCATCAACATGCCGAACATGAGCCCGGAAGCGGTCAAGTTCACCAAGGCGTGGAAAGAAGCCCATCCCGACAAGGACCCGAACGTCAACGCCGCCCTCGGCTACAACTGCTACCTGATGTTCGTCGACGCCATCACCCGCGCCGGCAAGGCCGAGCCCGAAGCGGTGACCACCGCCCTCGCCTCCATCAAGGATCTGCCCACCCCGCTCGGCACCCTCAACCTGAACGCGACCCACGACGCCGAAATGCCGGTCGGCATCACCGAGATCCGCGACGGCAAGAGCGTGTATCTTGGGGAGATTGTACCCGAATAGTACGAACCATTATTTAAGATTGTAGATTGTAGATTTAAGATTTATTCCTGTCACAAACGCGGCACTCAGGAATAAATCTTAAATCTGCAATCTACAATCTTAAATTCCCCGGAGCCTTCATGTTCCTCCAACATTTCTTCAACGCCCTGACCCTGGGCTCGCTGTACGGGCTCATCGCCATCGGCTACACGATGGTGTACGGGATTCTGCGGCTGATCAATTTCGCGCACGGCGACATGCTGATGCTCGGAGCGTATTTCGTGTTTTTCGGAACCGTGACCTTCCACCTGCCGTGGGGATTGGCGGTGGCGGCGGCGATAATCGGCGTCAGCCTGACCGGCGTACTGGTCGACCAAATCGCCTACAAGCCACTCAGGAACGCGCCGCGCATCTCCGCCCTGATCAGCGCCATCGCCGTCTCGTTCTTTATCGAAAGCCTGGCGGTCGTGCTGTTCACCGGCCTGCCCCGGCCGGTCTACCAGCCGGACTGGCTGATCGCGCCGTTCGAACTCGGCGGCTCCCGGCTCATACCGCTGACCCTGGTGGTGCCGGTGGTGACGGGCTTGTTGGTCCTCATCCTTTTGTGGATCGTCTACCGGACGAAACCGGGACTCGCCATGCGCGGGATTTCGCACGATATCGAAACCACCCGGCTCCTCGGCGTCCGCGTCGACCGCATCATCGCCATGGCCTTCGGCATCGGAACCGCGCTGGCCGCCGCCTCCGGCATCATGTGGGCGCTCCGCTATCCGCAGATACACCCGTACATGGGCGTGTTCCCCGGCATGAAAGCGTTCATCGCCGCCGTGTTCGGAGGCATCGGCTCCATCCAGGGCGCGCTGGTCGGCGGCCTCTGCCTCGGCTTTGTCGAAATCATGGCGGTCGCCTTTTTCCCGACCATGTCCGGCTACCGCGACGCCTTCGCCTTCGTCCTGCTGGTTTCCATCCTCATAATCCGGCCGACCGGGCTGTTCGGACAGCGCGTGGAGGAGAAGATATGACGCCTCCCAACAAGTGGAAACCGCTCCTGAACCTCGCCGCCATCGCCGCCGTGTTCGCCTTCCTCCTGTGGGCGGAAAAGTCGCTGGACAGCTACACCGTCCGCATCATCAACCTCATCGCCATCAACGCCATCCTGGCCGCGTCGATGAACATGGTCTACGGCTTCGGCGGCATGTTCTCGCTCGGGCATTCCGGCTTCATGGCGGTGGGGGCGTACACCTCCGCCCTCCTGATCCTCAGCCCGGCGCAGAAGGAAATGATGTGGATGCTGGAGGACGTGGCCTGGCCGTTCTCGGTCCTGCAGACGCCGTTCTGGGTATCCCTGCTGGCCGGCGGGCTGATGGCGGCGCTGTTCGGCTTGGTGATTGCGATACCGGTGCTCCGCCTCGGCGGCGACTACCTCGGCATCGCCACCCTCGGCTTCGCCGAAATCATCCGCATCCTCATCGTCAACTCGGCGTCGGTCACCAACGGTTCGCTCGGCATAAAAGGCATTCCGCCACACGCCACCCTCATGGTCAACTACATCTGCCTGGTCGCGACGCTGTACTGCCTGCAGCGGCTGCTGCGGAGCAATTTCGGCAATGTCATCAAGGCCATTCGGGACGACGCGGTGGCGGCGTCCGCCATGGGGATAGACACGTTCCGCTACCGGGTCCTCGCCTTCTGCCTCGGCGCCTTTTTCGCCGGCATCGGCGGCGCTTTGCAGGGGAACCTCATCACCACCATCGATCCGAACATGTTCACCTTCCTCCTCACCTTCAACATATTGATGATCGTGGTGGCCGGGGGGCTCGGATCGATCACCGGTTCGGTCATCGGCAGCGTCATCATCACCGTCATGCTGGAATGGCTCCGCATCGCCGATTCGCCCTTCAGCATCGGCGGCCTGACCATTCCCGGCATGCCCGGCATGCGCATGGTGGTGTTCTCCCTGGCGCTCCTCGCCATCATCCTCTACCGCCGCGAAGGCATAATGGGCATGCGCGAATTCTCGTGGAGCTGGTTCACGCGCCGGAAGGGAGGCAGGCCATGACCGCGCCGCACCTGGAACTGTCCGACCTGACCCGCAGCTTCGGCGGCGTGGTGGCGGTGAACGCCGTCAACATGCTGATCGCCCCCGGCGGCATCAACGGCCTCATCGGCCCGAACGGCGCCGGCAAGACGACGGTGTTCAACATCATCAGCGGCTTCTACCGGCCGACCCACGGCCGCATCGTCTACCAGGGCCGCGACATCACCGATGCGCCGCCGCACCGCATCTGCCAGATGGGCATCGCCCGCACCTTCCAGAACATCCGCATTTTCCACAACGCCTCGGCGCTCGAGAACGTCATGGTCGGCTGCCATGTCCGCCGCAAAAAACAGTGGTGGATGCCCTTGATGCTGTGGCCCGGATCCGGCCGGGAGGAGCGGGAAATCCGCGCCCGCGCGGCCGAGCTCATCGGCCGCCTCGGCCTCGACCGCTACATCGGGGAAAAAGCGGGCGCCCTGCCCTACGGCGCCCAGCGCAGGCTGGAAATCGCCCGCGCCCTCGCCACCGAACCGGAGTTCCTCCTCCTGGACGAACCCGCCGCCGGCATGAACCCGCAGGAGAGCGAGGAGCTGATGCGGTTCATCAAGCGCATCCGGGACGAGTTCAAGCTCACCATCCTGCTCATCGAGCACGACATGAAAGTGGTGATGGGCGTGTGCGAACGCATCTGGGTGCTGGAATACGGCAGGCTCATAGCCGAAGGCACGGCCGACGAAATCCGGCACAATCCGAAAGTGATCGAAGCCTATCTCGGCGACACCATCGACAGCGTCAAATAGGCTGTTTTATGAAAGCGGCGTTATGCTGAACATCGAGGATCTCCACGTCCGCTACGGCGGCATACACGCGGTGCAGGGCGTGAACATCACCATCCCGCGCGGCAAAATCGTCACCCTCATCGGCGCCAACGGCGCCGGCAAGTCCAGCACCATCCGGGCGGTGGCCGGCCTGTGCCGCAATTCGAAAGGCAGGGTCATGTACACGCGCCATGAAGGGGACGAGCCGGAGCAGCTTCTCGGCATGCAGCCGGAAAACATGGTGCGGCGGGGCATTTCCCTCTGTCCCGAGGGCCGCCGCATACTGCCGCAGTTGACGGTGGAGGAAAACCTCCGCCTCGGCGCCTATGCCCGCAGCGACGCGGCCGGCGTCGAGGCCGACATCCAGGGCGTCTACGAACTGTTCCCGCGCCTGCGGGAGCGGCTGTGGCAAAAGGGCGGCACCCTGTCCGGCGGCGAGCAGCAGATGCTGGCGGTGGGGCGGTCCTTGATGAGCGGCCCCGATCTCGTCATGCTGGACGAGCCGTCCCTCGGCCTCGCCCCGCTTCTCGTGAAAGAGATTTTCCGCACCATCGTCCGCATCAACGAAGCGGGCAAGACCGTGCTTCTCGTCGAACAGAACGCGCTCGCCGCGTTGTCGGTGGCGCATTTCGGCTATGTGCTCGAGGTCGGCCGGGTGGTGATGGCCATGCCGGCCAAGGATCTGCTCGACAATCCGAAAGTGCGGGAAGCATATTTGGGCGGGTGAGGGAATTTAAGATTTAAGATTGTAGATTTAAGATTTATTCCTGTCACAAGCGCTCCGGGCAGGAATAAATCTTAAATCTACAATCTTAAATCTTAAATTACTTATCTCCAGATCGACACGGCGCTGTACAACAGCATCAGCGCGATGACGGCATTTATCGTTTTCCCGTGATTGGCGAACAGGCGGCGGAACACGGTTCCGCACAGCGCCCACAGAACGCAGGCCAGACCGCAGGCGAGGGCGAGAACGACGACATAGGCGAACACTTCCAGCGGCAGATCGGTCGCCGGAAAAACAAAGCTGGTGAAGGCGGTCAGCAAAAACATGATGCCTTTCACATTGAGGCAGGGCAGGAATATGCCGGAGAAAAAGGCGGCGCGGCCGGAAAAGGGCTTGTCGTTGGCGCGGGCCGAACCGTTCGACAGCAGGATTTTCACGGCAAGGTAGACGATATAGGCGGTGCCGAGAACGCGGAGGTAGAGCGCGAAATCGGGCAATGTCTTCATGACCAGCGCGGTCACGGCGGCGCACAGGCCGCCCAGCATGAACATGCCGGCCGTCACGCCGCCGACAAAATAAAACGCCCGGGGAAAGCCGACCCGCTTCCCCTCCTCCATCGACATGATGGTGTTGGGGCCGGGCGTGTAGGCGACGACGACGACATAGGTCAAGAAAGCCAGGTAGTTCACGATTTTCCCCCGTGCGGCGCCAGAGCCGCGATTATCGCCGGCGGCGGCGGCGCGTCAAGAGGCCGGGCCGACGCATGATAAGGGCCTGTCAGGAAATAACTATAGCAACTTTTCAACAGAAACGCAGCTATAGCGCATTCGATAAAGGCCCCGGTGCTTCATTTATTATCTGACAGAACCTAAGCGTTTTCGCGCGTCAGTCCCGCGTCAAGGGGCGGGTCTTCCGTATTTCGCTTGCGTTGCGTCCCGAACGCGGTATTCTGGCGCGCATGCGAGAAATCGTTTTCGCGCAAGCTTGCACCCATCCCATGGCGAATCCGGCCACAACCAAAAGGAGAACACATGTCGTCCGGCGCGCTCGGCAAAAGCTCCACCTGGCGGAGTTACCGCTTTCCCCTGATTCTGCTCTGCTCCATCCTTCTGGGAAGCGTCATCGGCATCGTTCTCGGCAAGGACGCGATGGTCCTGCAGCCGCTCGGCAACATTTTCCTCAACCTCATGTTCACCATCGTCGTTCCCCTGGTCTTCTTCACCATCTCCTCCGCCGTCGGCAACATGCTGAACATGCGCCGCCTCGGCAAAATCCTCGGCTCCCTCCTGTTCGTGTTCATGACCACCGGCGCCGTCGCCGCCGTCCTCGTCCTCATCGTGGTCAAAATATTCCCGCCCGCCCAGGGCGTGGTCCTGGAACTGCCGGCCGCCGGAAAAATGGAGACGGTGAAACTCGGCGACGCCATCGTCCGGGCCGTTACGGTAAACGACTTCAGCGCCCTCCTGTCCAAGGGCAACATGCTCCCCCTCATCGTGTTCTCCATCCTCCTCGGAGTGTGCGTCAGCATCACCGGCCGCGGCAACAACCGCGTCGCCGCGCTCCTGGACGATCTGTCCCGCGTGATGATGAAAGCCATCGACATCATCATGTATTACGCGCCCGTCGGCCTGTGCGCCTATTTCGCCAGCCTGGTCGGGGAGTTCGGCCCCCAGCTTCTCGGCGCCTACGGCAGGGCCATGGTCATCTACTATCCGCTGTGCGTCTTCTATTTCGTCGTGTTCTTCCCCGTCTACGCGTGGCTGGCGGGCGGAAAGCC
This sequence comes from Planctomycetota bacterium, assembly GCA_031547475.1. Lineage (GTDB taxonomy): Bacteria > Planctomycetota > SZUA-567 > SZUA-567 > SZUA-567 > JAJBSZ01. Next base: position 1,164 of record JAVBRW010000114.1, on the reverse strand, counting down.
GGCGCTCGGGCGCCTGTTCAGGCACATCCTGCCGCCCACCATCACGTCCCTGGCGACGCAAAGCTCCATCGCCACCCTGCCGGTCAACCTCGAGGCGGCCGCCCAAATCGGCATTCCGAAGGATATCCGGGACATCGCGCTTCCCATCGGCGCGACCATGCACATGGAAGGCTCGGTCCTCTCCGCCATGCTGAAAATCACCTTCCTGTTCGGCCTGTTCGGGCAGGAGTTCGAGGGCTTCGGCCTCTATGCCGTGTCCCTCCTGATTTCCATCCTGTCCGGCGTGGTCATGAGCGGCGTCCCCGGCGGCGGCCTGATCGGCGAAATGCTCATCGTCAGCCTGTTCGGCTTTCCGCCGGAAGCCTTCCCCATCATCGCCACCATCGGCTTCCTGGTCGATCCGCCCGCCACCTGCATCAACGTGACCGGCGACACCGTCTCCTCCATGCTGATCACCCGAATGATCGAAGGGAAGGACTGGATGGAAAAATTCCCGGAAGGCGGCGAAATCGACAAGGACGAAAAAGTGCCGGAAGAGCTCGCCGACAAGGACGGCAGCATGGTATCCTGGGGCTGAGAAGCCGGGATGCGCATTTGAAACGAATTGCCGTCCGCAACGTGTGCGGGCCGGCGCCCGAATACTACACCCGAAAGACCGTTTTCATGACAAAGGAACCGCGCATGGCACCCTCCGCCCCTTCCCTCCCCGACAGCTTCGTCATCCGCTCGGCCGCTCCGGCCGACGTTCCCGCCATTCTGTCCCTCATACGCGGGCTGGCGGAATACGAGCATCTCCTGGACGCGTTCGTCGCCACCGAGGATCTGCTCGACAAATGGCTGTTCCGGGAAAAGAAGGCGGAAGTGATCATGGGCGAGGCGGGCGGCCGGGCGGTGGGGTTCGCCCTGTTTTTCACCTCGTTTTCCACCTTCCTCGGCAAGCCGGGCCTCTACCTCGAGGATTTGTTCATCTGGCCGGAGGATCGGAAAAAAGGCTACGGCAAGCGCATGCTCCGCCACCTCGCCCGGCTGGTGGTCGAGCGCGGCTACGGCCGGCTGGAATGGGCCTGCCTCGACTGGAACCAGCCCAGCATCGATTTTTACCTGTCGGTGGGCGCCGAACCGCTTGGCGAATGGACCACCTACCGTTTGGCCGGCGACGCGCTC
>JAVBRW010000220.1:0-3881 GCA_031547475.1 Planctomycetota bacterium | reverse complement strand
GAACGACTGCTTGTGGCCGGCGAAGGGGAAGAAGCCGACCGGCACCGGAATGCCGACGTTGATGCCGACCATGCCGCCGTGGGTGTGGCGGGCGAATTCGCGGGCATAGAAGCCGTTCTGGGTGTAGATGACCGAGCCGTTGGCGAAGCGGTTGTCGTTCATCAGCTTCAGGCCGTGGTTGAACGATTTGCAGCGCTTGATGCAGAGGACGGGGCCGAAAATCTCTTCCTGGCCGACCGACATTTCGGGCGTGACGTGATCGAGAATCGTCGGACCCATGTAGAAGCCCTTCTCGTACCCTTTGACCACGATGTCGCGGCCGTCCAGCACCACCTTGGCGCCTTCCTTGACGCCTTTTTCAATCCAGGCGGACACGGCCTTCTTGTGTTCGGCCGAATACACCGGGCCGAGCTGCGTTTCCTTGTCGTAGGCGGGGCCGACCTTCAGCTTTTTCGCCAGCTCGACCAGTTTCGCGACCAGCTGGTCGGCGATGGACTCTTCGGCGACCGCGACCGGCAGCGCCATGCAGCGTTCCCCGGCGCAGCCGTAGGTGGCGTTGATGATGCCGGCGGCGGTGCGGTCGAGGGCGGCGTCGTGCATGACGAGCGCGTGGTTCTTGGCTTCGGTCAGACACTGGACGCGCTTGCCGGCGGCGGCGGCCTGGGCGTAGATTTTCAGGCCGACCGAGGTGGATCCGACAAAGGAAATGCCCTTCACCAGCGGGTTGGTGATAAGTTCCGGAATGACTTCGCGGTCGCAGGAGACGATGTTCAGGACGCCTTCCGGCAGGCCGGCCTCGCGGTAAAGATCGATGGCGCGGAGGGCGGACATCGGGGTGGCGCCGGCGACCTTGAGGACCATGGTGTTGCCGCAGGCTATGCACAGGGGGGCCATCCAGCCGAGGGGAATCATGGCCGGGAAGTTGAACGGCGAAATGCCGACGAAAACGCCGAGCGGCTCGCGGTACAGGGTGGTGTCGTAGCCGAGGGACGCGTCCATCAGCGCCTCGCCCATCATGAGGTTGCAGATGCCGCTGGCGTGCTCGGTCGCCTCCTTGGCCTTGAGGATGTCGCCCTGGGATTCGGCCCAGTTCTTGCCGTGCTCCCTGGCGCAGATCATGGTCAGTTCGTCCATGTGCTTATCGAGGAGGTTCCGCATGTTGAACAAGACCTGGGCGCGCTTGATCGGGGGGGTGGCGGCCCAGGGGCCATACGCCTTGTGGGCGGCTTCGATGGCGGCCTTGACCTCGTCCGAGGTGCAGCGCGGCATTTTCGCCTGAAGTTCGCCGGTCGAGGGGTTGTAGACTTCGTAGAACTTGTCGGTTTTCGATTCGACATACTTGTTGTTGACATAGTATTTCAGGGTTTCCGCCATGGTGCTCTCCTCATAAAAGACCGGAACCATACCGTTCCGCCGGGAAGCGCCGGCCGGCGCCGCGGGGCGGGCACAATCGATTTTGATGAAGTCGGGAAATGCGCGTATGGCGCGCAATTATTGCACACCGGTTCTGGAACCGGTTTCATATACGTCAGCATAAACCATGATCCGCATCCGCGCCATAAAATTCTTGCGTTGTTCCCCGATTTTCCCGCAATAATATCGGCATTTGCCCGAATCGGCGCCGCAAGGCGCGCACCGGCCCGCCCTTGCCCGAACGGGAACCGGCGCGGAAAATTATGGGATCGTTTTCCCGAAATGATTCATTCCCGGCTCGCCCGCCGCGCGGCGCAATAAGCGCAACGCGAAAAGATTTTCCTCCCGGAAAAGCACGATACTTCCATAAATCGGCACCAATCTTCCATTGACTAGGAATTTTCATGCTTTATACTCAAAGTGAATTGGTTTTGGACAAACGTAAATCCCAAGCCCAAAGCGCGCGCAAAGGTTATGAGGTTGAAAAACCGACAACCATACGCGCTTTGGCATAAACTGTGGGAGTCGTATCTCTTTCACCTTGTTTCACTTTCTGCGCCCATAAGGAGACGCCCGTGGCTCACGAATTCGGCAACGATCCGGCGAAATGCGAACGCTATCTCAAATTCTGGAACCGCGAACCGGTCAAGCGGCCGCTCGTCGGTTTTTCCACCCACACCTGGTTCCCGCTGGACGAATACGCCGCCAGCCGCGCCTGGCCGAAACACCAGCCGCTCACGCCCGACATGATCGACCCGGAAGCGTTCATGGACGATCACGAGGAGTTCCTGCGCGAGGGCGAATGGATGGACGACGACATGATCCGCGGCGCCAGCCCGTCGCAGGCCGTGTTCTGGGGCTGCGGCACGCTCGGCTGCAAGATGCGCGTGCTGCCGGGGAACGTGGTGGCGGAGCCGCAGTCGCTGCCGTGGGAAAAGGTCCTCGGCATCAAGGTCGATCTCAATCACCCCTGGTTCCGCAAGTATTGCGATTACATCGACACCCTGGTCAAGCGTTCGGCCGGCCGCTTCCCGGTCAGCCACGGCACGCTGGTCGGCCCCCTGGACTACGCCGTCGCGCTCCGCGGCCACGAGCAGACCGTCATCGACATGATTGAGGAACCGGAAAACGCCGGCCGCCTCATGCGCGAGATGGGCGACGTCTTCACCCTGTTCACCAAGAAGGCATGGGAACGGATTCCGCTGTGGCAGAACGGCTATTACGACGCGCAGTACCGCATCTGGGCGCCCGGCTCCATCGCCCGCATGCAGGAGGACGCCATCGCCGTCATGTCCCCCGCCCTGTACGAGGAGTTCATCCAGCCGGTCGATCGCAAGATCGCCTCCAGCTTCAAGAATCCCTACATGCACCTCCACGCCACGTCCATGATTGTCCTGAAAGAGCTTCTGGCGGTGGAGGAAATCAAGGCGTTCGAAGTCAACCACGACGTCGGCGGCCCGCCCATCGAATGGCTTGTTCCGCATCTCCAGAAATTCCAGGCCGCCAAGCGCCCGCTCATTGTCCGTGGCGAATTCACCCAGGAGGAGCTGAAAAAGCTGGTCGCCGGCCTCGATCCGGTCGGCCTGTTCCTCCACATCATGGTCAAGGACAGGAAACAGTCCGATCCGCTGCGGCCGATTGTGGGGATGTAGAATAAAGGAAGCGGAAAAACATAATGACAGCATAATAGACGATGTTATTCCGCTTCGGAGGCGTACGATGGCCACCACCTTGAAAAAGCCCGTGATCTTGACCCCAAGCGGCCAAGCCCTGATTCTGGCTCCGGAAACGGAACAGCCCGGAACACCCGAGGAATGGCTGAAAGAGGTTGAAGCATGGCGCCGGCGCAACGCCAAGGTGGTGGACAGGATTGACGTCGACGAATTCCTGGCATGGAAACATTCCGAGGTTGAGAAAGGGCTGCTATGAGCGGCCCCATCGTGGTGGATGCCTCCGCCCTGCTGGCTGTTTTGAAAGGCGAAAATGGCTGGGAGAAAGTGGTGCGCATTCTTCGATCCGACGCCGGCAACCTTTTCATCCATGGGAACAATGCATTTGAAGTTGTCCATAAGATGGTGTTGTGGGGTGTGGACGAGGATGAAGCCTGGAAGTTTGTCACCCTGCACGGAATTCAAAAGATCGATGATGTCGGCGGCATGATAGGGCGCCGAGCTGTTCGGCTCAAGATTAAGAGCCCTTTTCTTTCGTTGGGAGACTGCTTCGCCATTGCTTTGGCCGAGGAATTGTCCGGAAGCGTACTTACTTCCGATGCGATGTTTTCCAAAGCCCAAACCGGTGCCGAGGTTATTCTGTTTCGATAACTCAAATACGACCGCACGCGGCGGATTGGCGCAAGCCAAAACGCCGCGTCATTTTTACGCTGGAAAACCCTCGCCACGAAAATTACAATTTCCCGTGTTGAACAAACATTGATTACCGACGCCCGGAGGAGCAGTTATTAAAAAATT
>JAVBRW010000287.1:0-2817 GCA_031547475.1 Planctomycetota bacterium | reverse complement strand
CCGGTCATCATCCTGGGCGGGATTTACGCCGGGATTTTCACCCCGACCGAAGCGGCGGCGGTCGCGGTTTTCTACGGGCTGTTCGTCGGCCTGTTCGTCTACCGCGAACAAATACCTGCTCCTCCTGCTGTTCAACATCATCCTGCTCATCGCCGGCTGCTTCCTCAACCCGTCGGCGGCCATCGTTCTCCTGACGCCCATCCTGCTGCCGGTCCTGGTCAACGTCGGCGTCGATCCGGTGCATATCGGCATCATCATGGTGGTCAACCTGGCCATCGGCCAGATAACGCCGCCGGTCGGGGCATGCCTGTATGTCGCCTGCAATCTGAGCAAGGTGAAAATAGAAGTGGTGATCCGGGAGGTCATGCCCTACATCGGGATACTCATCGCGGCGCTGCTGCTGATAACCTATGTCGAGGGCGTGTCGCTCCTGCCGCTCCGCTATTACACGCCCTGACGCGCGCTTTTTGCCTTGGCTTCCCCGGCAAGGGTGGTACACTCTTTCCGGGGAGTCTTGTTGAATATAGGCACGCCAGGGAGACGACACATGCGAACAAGCGGGGTGGAAGACGGCTCGACGGTGGTGGGCGAAGGCGAATACCGCTACCGGGTGTTCATGGACTGGGCGAAATTGCCGGCGGGCTGGTCCTTGGGCGAAGTGGCCGACATCGATGTCGATGACGAAGACAGGGTGTATGTATTCAACCGGGGCGCGCACCCGGTCATCGTTTTCGACAGAGACGGCAATTTCCTCCGCTCGTTCGGCGAAGGGCAAATCACCAACGCCCACAGCGTGCTTCTCGCGCCGGACGATACGGTATTCCTCACCGACGACATCGGCCACGTGGTCCACAAATGCGACCGGAACGGCAAAATAATCTTCAGCATCGGCACCCGGGACCGCCCCGCCCCGTTCATGAGCAACCGCCCGTTTCACCGCTGCTGCCAAACCGCGCTGGCGCCGGACGGGAACATCTACGTCGCCGACGGCTACGGCAACGCCTCCGTCCACGTGTTCGGTCCGGCGGGCGATTATGTGCGTTCGTGGGGCCGCTCCGGCAGCGGGCCGGGCGAGTTCAACATCGTCCACAACATCCGCATCGACGCCGAAGGCGTGGTCTACATAGCCGATCGCGAAAACCACCGCATCCAGATGTTCGATCTCGACGGCAAATACGTCGGCGAACTCCGCAATCTCCACCGCCCGACCGCGCTCCACCTGACGGACAACGGAATTTTCTTCATCGGCGAACTGTGCCCCGCCACCAGCACCACCCACGATTACCCCAACCTCGGCCCGCGCCTCACGGTCATGGACAAGCGGGGCAAATTGCTCGCCCGCGTCGGATCGCAGAAATTCGGCCTGGGGGCGGGCGATTTCCTCGGCCCGCACGGCATCGGCCGCGATTCGCGGGGCGATTTGTACGTGGGTGACGTCTCGATGGCGCAGTGGAACTTTTTCCATCCGGGAGAGCCGTTCCCCGAGGTTTTGCCCTGCCTGCGCAAGTTGGTGAAGGTTTGAGTTGACTGGTATAACAATTCCCCCGTTTTTTCACGGAGCGGCGTGCACCGCCAGCCACAGCGTCCCCGCCAACGTCGCCGCGACCCGGTGGCGACGATGCGCGGGGATGAGCAGCCAGTCGCCCGGAGCCAGCCGCTCGACACCCGCCGGATCGGCGAACTCCAGTTCGGCCCCGCCGGACAGGAGCATGACCCATTCGTCGCCGTCCTGATCGTACCAGAATCCCGGCGGCGACGACTGGCGTTCCGACACGATGCGCTCGACCCTCGCCCCGCCTTGGCCCAGCGTGGACAGCGTTTCGAACGCCTCGGCTTTGGATGCGTCCGGCAGGTTGGCGCGGATATTGCCGCGTTGCGCTTTCATTTTTCCGCTTCCTTCGCTTTTTCCGCCCCTTCTTGCATGACCGCCATCACCTTCTTTTCCAGCGCCGCGTTGACCGTGTCGACCATGCCGCCCAGCTGTTCGCGGCGCTCGGCCGCCGCCCGCGCCAGTTCGGGAACGACAACTTCGTCGGCGCCGGCGGGATGGGGCGGCTTTTCGCCGGGATGTTCTTTTTTCCATTCCGCCATTTGTTCGAACAGCGGCCGGAGCCGTTCGAGCGCTTCGGGGTCGCCGTGGCGGGCGGCGGCGAGGAAATGGCTCCGCGCCCTGCCCTCATCCTTTTCCACGCCGCCGAGGCCGTCGGCGTAGATGAGGCCGAGAAGGCGCTCGGCGTCCGGGCTGCCGGCCTTCGCCGCATTCTCGAGATATTCCATTCCCCTGGCCGCGTCCCGATCGGCGTCGTCGGGCCGGGTGATGCCGAAATAGAGTTCGCCGAGGGTGACGCCCGCTTCCGGCACGCCCTTGTCGAGCGCGAGTTCGAGATACTCCTTCGCCTTGTCGTGATCGACGCCCTGCAACAGCCCCATATAATGGAAAATGCCGATGATCAGCGCGGCGTCGCCCTGTTTGGCCGCGTCGGGCTGGCCGGCAATCACCTCGCGGGCGCCGTCCTCGACGGCGCGCTCGAGCTTCCGCCACACTTCCGCCTTGTCGCCCGGCAGGCCGCCGGATGTCGCGGCCGCCACCGCGTCCGTTTCCTCCTCCGACAACGACGCCGCCACCAGGTCGAACACCTTGGCCGTGACCGCGGTCATGCGGTTGGAACGCTGTTTCGCCTCGGCCGCCAGGCCGGGATTGATCAATTCCTCGCGGGTGGCGGGGAAATCCGCCTTTTGCCCCGGGTTGTTTTTCTCGAATTCGACCGCTTCGTCCATGCGCGGCTTCAGCATGACGATGGCGGCCTCGCTTCCCCG
>JAVBRW010000303.1:0-9108 GCA_031547475.1 Planctomycetota bacterium | reverse complement strand
CCCCGTGAGGGGGAGAGGGTTGGGGTGAGGGGGCGGCTCGCGGGCGGCCACACACGCCTGCCAAACCGCCAAACCGGTTTTACTTCTTCTTCCGCGACGCGAAAAACGCCTCCATCCGCGCCCGCGTGTCCGGCGAGTCGCTGCAGACGTAGGAAAAGCCCGCCTCGAACAGCATGGCGTTTTCGCGCTCATTGTACATGTGGGTGTTGATGATTTCCTTGGTCATGCGGATGCCGAGGGTGGAATTCCTGCAGGCGGCGGCGACGATCTCGGCCGTCCGCGCCGCCAGTTGCGCCGCCGGCGCCACTTCGGCGATCAGGCCGAAATCGAGCGCTTCGGCCGCGCTCAGGATGCGGCCTGTGATGTAGAGCATTTTCGCGCGCGCCGGGCCGACCAGCTTGGGCAAACGGTAATTGCCGCCCCAGCCCATGAGAAAGCCGAGGGTGGCTTCGGGCTGGGCGAAGCGGGCGGCGTCGCCGGCCACGATGAAGTCGCACGCCATCGCCAGCTCCAGCCCGCCGCCCATGGCCGAACCGGCCACCGAGGCGATGACGGGAACCGGCAGATCCTCGATACGGTTGAACACGGCGTGGCCGCGGCGGATCCACCGGTCCATGCCGGCCGGGTTCAATTCCTGGAGGGCGGCGATGTTGGCGCCGACCACGAAAAACTTCTCCGACGCGGCGAGGACGACCACCGCCCTGGTCTCGGCGTTTTTCCCGATTTCGTCGAGGGCGGCGTCGAGCTGATCCAGAACGTTGAAATCGAGCGTGCAGGGGCGCCGCTCCTCTTCCTCGCGGAACGTGATCCACCCCGCCCGATCCCTGAATTCGAGTTCCACCCTGGTTGCCATGGCAATCGCTCCTGAATGTTTTATTATACCGAAATCATGCCGAAAAGAACGATGCATCCATCCGTTTCAAATCCGGACTCACCAGCGGCCGGAAACGCATCCGCCCGATCACATCCCTGTCCAAATCGGCGCCGGGCGCGATTTCAATCAGCAACAGCCCGTCCGGCGTCAGCGTGAACACCGCCCGCTCGGTGACCACCAGCACGGTCTGGCGGTTGGCGGCGGCGTTTTTGGCGCTGAAGGTAATCTGCTCGACCTGTTCGACGAACTTGGGGATTTCCCCTTCCCGTTCGACCGCGAAGGTGCCGTCGCCGATGCAGGTTTTGAGGCCCTTGGCGGTGAAGGTGGAGCAGAACACCACTTTCTTCGCATTCTGCGAAATGTTGATGAAACCGCCGCAGCCGGACAAAAGTTTTCCCGTCCTGCTGGCGTTGACGTTGCCGAAGCGATCCATCTCGGCCATGCCGAGGAAGGTCACGTCGAGGCCGCCGCCGTCGTAGAAATTGAACTGCTGGGTCGCGTCGATGATGGCTTCCGGATTGTAGCTGCAGCCGAAAATGACGCCGCCGGCCGGCATGCCGCCGATCGGGCCCTGTTCCAACGTGAAAGTGATGTCGTCCAGCCTGCCCGCCTCGGCCGTCACCGCCGCCACGCCGTCCGGCATGCCAAAGCCCAAATTGACGACGGCGCCGGGCGCCAGCTCCATGGCGGCGCGGCGCGCCACCACTTTCCGTTCATTGAGGGAAAGCGCGGGAATGGCGGCCAGCGGCGTCCGGGCGTTGCCGGCGAGGGACGGAACGTAGACCGTCTCCGCCGTCTGTTTCTGCTCCGGATCGACCACGACGTAATCGACGAGAATGCCCGGGATGCGCACGTCCTTGGCCCGCAAGGCGCCGCGCTCGGCCAGGTACTTGACCTGGGCGACGACGATGCCGCCGCAGTTCTTCACCGCCTGGGCGGCGGAAATGCCGTCCAGCACGACCGCCTCCTCCTCGGACGTGATGTTGCCGTCCGGATCGGCGGTGGTGCCGCGGACAAAGGCGACGTTCAGATGGCGCCGGGGGTAGAACAAATATTCCTCGCCGTCGATGTCCATGACCCTGACCTGGGCGGGGCCGCAGGCGGCGTTCATCCTGCCGCCCTCGATACGGGGATCGACGAAGGTGTTCAGGCCGATTTTGGTGATGACGCCCGGAGTCTTGGCGGCGATGGCCATGTACATCTGGGACAAAACGCCCTGCGGATAATTGTACGCCTGGATTTTTTCCTCGAGCGCCAGTTTGCCGAGCTCGGGCATGAGCGCCCAATGACCGGCGGTGCAGCTTTTCACCAGGCCGGGAAGGGCGATGAGATCGTAGCCGTTGCCCATTTTGTCGCCGATGCTGGAGGCGGAAAACAGGTGAAGCCCTTCCGGTTTCCCCTCCTCCAGGTAGCGGTCGCGGAGCGCGCGGAACAGCGCGGTCGGCTCGCTCAGCCCGCCGCCGGAGGCGTGGATGGCGAGGGTGTCGCCGTCGTTGATCAGCGCCGCCGCGCGGGCGGCGGATATTAGCTTGTTTTTGCGCATGAAATGCCTTTATATGACGATTTAAGATTGTAGATTGCAGATTTAAGATTTATTACTGCGCAAACGCGTCAGTCGGTAATAAATCTTAAATCTACAATCTACAATCTTAAATGAAGTGTTACAACCGCATGATATGCAGCGCCCCGTCCACGTCCACATAGTTCCCGGTCGTGTAGATGAACTTGTCGTCGCAGAACGCGCTGGCCGCCAGCGCGACGTCCTCGGGATAGCCCCAGCGGGCGATGGGGCAGATGCCCTTTTCCTCGATGGCTTTCGTGTATTTCTCGTGAACCACCTTGGTCATGTCGGTGTCGATGATGCCGGGACGGATTTCGTAGACAAGGATCATGTCCTTGGCCAATCGGTCGGCCCAGCCGACGCTCATGGCGGCGAGGCCGGCCTTGGCCATGCAGTATTCGGTCCGGTTGGTGGAGGAGATGACGACGGAACTCGAAGTGATATTAATGATGGTGCCGCGCTTCTTGCCCTTCATCGGCTGCTTGAGCATGCGCCTGACCACGCACTGGGTCATGAACATGGTGCCCCGGAGATTGGTGCCGACCACATAGTCGAACGAATCCTCCGTCATGTCGACGATATCCATCCGCACCTTGGGGGCGACGCCGGCGTTGTTGATCAGGACGTCGATGTCGCCGTAGCGCTTCACCGCCTCGTCCACGAACTTTTCCCTGTCGTCCCCGGAGCGGATATCGCCTTCCATATAGTAATAATCGACGCCGGCCGCCTTCAAGGCGTCGAGATTGGCCTGGTATGGGGCGGCGGGATTGATGTCCAGGATGGCGATGTTGTAGCCCTCGCTCCCCAACTGCCTGGCGCACCCGTAGCCGATGCCCCGGCTGCCGCCGGTGATGATCGCCGTTTTCTTCATTGCCGCATCCTTTCCGTATCGTACGAGAACACGCTATTTCAAATGCCCCGACAGCTCCTGCGCCCAGTGGTCGACCACGACCTTCGGCGCGTAGACGAACATCAGGTGCAGATCCTCTTTCGAATTGTTCTTGAGCCCGTGTTCGAGCCCCTTGTCGACAAAGACGCAATCGCCTTCCACCAGCTCCTCGACCTCGCCGTTCAGCGTCATCTCGCCCCTGCCTTTGATGATAGTGTAGCTTTCCACCGTCGGATGCTCGTGGAGCGGGATGGAGCCGCCCGGATAGATGACCACATAGCCCTGGCAGAACAGCTCGCCCGGAAGGGCGCCGTTGTCCCCGAGTATGACGCGGGTGCGGCGGCCGGCCGGATATTCGACCCCCTCGATCTGGAAAATGTTGACTTTTTTCATTGCCTGGTTTCCTTGAAAAAGTGTTACAGGACCGATCGAACGGACTTCCTGATCACGAGACTCCCCTTCACCTCGACCAGCGCCGGCCCCGGTTTCCCGGATTTCTCGATTTGCCCGATCAGGCCGGCGACGGCGATTTCCGCCATCTTGTCGACGGGCTGCTCGTGGGTGGTCAGCGGCGGGGTGAGGTGTTGGGACAGATATATGTTGTCGAAGCCGGCCACCGACACGTCGTCGGGTATCCTCAGGCCGCAATCGTGGACGCCGGAATAGACGCCGAGCGCCAGCATGTCCTGGAACACGAAAATGGCGGTGGGCGGATCGGACCGCTCCAAAAGCCGGCGGGTGGCGGCGCAGGCGTCCTCGATAGTGTTGACGTTCTTCGCCAGATAGCGCCGGTATTCGTCGATGCCGTGCGCGCGGAAGGCTTCGAGGCAGCCTTCATACCGTTCGCGGTAGCGTTTCTGCTGCTCCATCGGCACGGCCAGGCAGGCGATTTTCCGGTGGCCGTTGGCGACGAGATGGTTGATGACGGCGCGGGCGCCCTCGCGGTTGTTCGAGACGACGCAGGGGATGTCGGAGCCGGACTCGCGGTTCATGACCACCACCGGCATCTGGTTGTCCGCCAGCATGCGCGCCAGCGTCATGTCGTCCGAGGCGGAGGTGTAGATGACGCCGTCGACGAAATGGGACTTGAACGCTTCCATATATTTCTTTTCCTGGCGGGGATCGCCGCCGGAATCGTAGAGGATGATGGAGTAGCCCTTGTCGGCGGCGTGGCGCTCGATATGCTTGACCATGGCGGGGAAAAACGGGTTCATGATGTCGGGAAGGACCAGGGCAAGCGTTTTGCTGTAGCCTTCCTTCAGGCCCTTGGCCATGAAATTCGGCTTGTAGGCGAGCTGCTTGACCGCCTTGAGAACGCGCTCGCGGGTCGCCTCCTCGACGAACACCTTTTTGGAAAGGGTCCGCGACACGGTGCTGATGGAGACGCCGGCCAGCTTTGCCACTTCCTTGATGGTAGCCATGCGCTTTGCCAACCTTTCCGGAAAGCCCGGGCGGCGGACCGCGAAGGCGGGAAGGACGGAACGAACGCGGCCGCGCGCCGTGGAGGGAATCCTTGAAGATTTCCTGGAATCGTTTGTGCAAACGTTATCATGCCTTCCTATACTCTATCCCGCGCCTCGGCCATGTCAAGTCGTTTCGCGCCATTTTCCCCGAGTTTCGCGAAATTTTGGATTGCGGGGATTGCGGGGACATGTTGGAATTGCGCTGAAATAAGGTCGGAGATTCATAACCTGTTATGTATGGGGAGGTTTGGAAGCCTCCCCCTCTCCCCAACCCTCCCCCCCTCCCGGGGGGAGGGAGAAAAGGTGGGCGAATCGTTGCAGGAAAGACAACGCGTTTTGTCTTTTCGTTCCGCTTGGCGTTCTCCCTCGCCCCCGAGAGGGGGAGAGGGTCGGGGAGAGGGGGTGGCTTCCAAACCTCCCCACACGCAACACGTTACGAATCTCCGACCTTATTTCAGCGCCATTCCAACATGTCCCCGAATTCCCGCCATTTTTCAGGACATAAAAATCCGTATTTCGGCAATCCCTCTTGCCAAAACCGCCCCGCTTGCCTATGCTTGAATTTTTTCCGACACATTGCGTTACCCGCATGAGGGATCAAGCGTATCATGGATATGCAACAGCTTCGCCAAGCCATCGACACGGTGGACGACCGCCTGCTCGATCTGCTTTTGGAGCGCCAGGCCCTGGCTTCGCAGCTGGGGGATATCAAACGCGGCATGGGGCTCCCGATCTACGATCCGATCAGGGAAAGGTCGATACTCGCGCGCCTGGCCAAGCGGAACGCCGGCCGCCTTGCCGATCAGGCCGTGCTGGCCGCCTGGCGGGAAATCTTCTCCGCCTCGCGCCAGGCCCAGACCAGGGTCCGCGTCGCCTACCTGGGGCCGGAAGGCACATTCACCCAGCAGGCGGCGCTCAGCCGTTTCGGCTCGTCGGTCGAATACATCGCCAGCCACACCATCGCCGCCGCCTTCAACTGGCTGGCCAAGGAAACGGTCGACTTCGCCGTCCTGCCGGTGGAGAACACGCTCCAGGGCGTGGTGGGGGAAACGGTCGATCTGCTCGGCGCCGCCCGGCGGCCGCTGGTGGCCGGGGAAATCGCCATCCCCATCCATTTCGTCTTCTCCTCCACCCGCGAACGGCTGGAAGACATCCGCACCGTCTATTCGAAACAGGAAGCGTTCCTCCAGTGCTCCAACTTCCTCGGCCAGCCATCCTTGGAGCAGGCAACGAGAACGCCGGTCAACTCGACGAGCGACGCGGTGCGGCGGGCGGCCGAGGATCCCTCCGGCGCCGCCCTGTCGGCCGAAATCGCCGCGACCCAACAGGGCGTCCCCATCCTGTTCCGCCATGTCGAGAACAACGCCAGGAACAAAACGCGTTTCCTCGTCCTCGGCCACGACCAACCCAATCCCACCGGGAACGACAAGACAAGCGTTTTCGCCAAAGTGCCCCACGTCGCCGGCGGACTGGAAGGGCTGCTGGCCGCGTTCAAGGCCATGGACATCAATTTGTCCAAAATCGAATCGCGGCCGATGGACGATGCGGTGAATTTCGAAACCTGGTTCTACATCGAGTTCGACGGCCACCGAAACGATTTGGCCGACAGCGAGATATTCGAGAAATACGATTTGGTGTGGCTGGGAAGCTATCCAAAGTTTTGAAGCTGCGAGCCATGATGCCGCCGCCCGGCGATTGGCGTTTGGAGGCACAAAGATGGAAATAGGTCTCGGGTTTCTGGTGGGCGCCCTCGCCGGCGTCCTTGTCTCCATCGTCGCCACCATGATTATCATGGTTTCCAGGAAAGCGATCAAAAAGGGCGCTGCCGAACCCGCCTATTCTCCGGCAGAACCGGTTGTCGCGGCGGCGCCGATAGCCCAGGCCGCGCCCAAGCCGGATGCCCCGCCCCTCACAGTCGAGCCGCCGCGCCGGCACGGCGCCACCACCATGATTCTCGAAAGCTTCGACGACCGCGACGTCCAGCTCTCCAACAGCATCCAGGAGGTCAAGGCATTGCTCCTCCGCCTGGCCGACGTCATCAGCAAAACCGACGACGTCAGCGGCAAGGCGGACAAGGTGTTCACCTCCGCCCGGAACGTCGTCGACAAAATCGACCCCCGGAAACCGGAAGGGCTGGTCGACGCCCAGCGCATACTCATGGGCGAAATCGACCGCATGCTCAAGACCAACGCCCAGCTCCACGGCGAACTGGCCAAGGCGAACAAGGGGATTGCCGAACAGCGCAAGCAAATCGAGGATCTCCGCGTCCAGGCCCGCATCGACGGCCTGACCCGCATCCCCAACCGCGCCTCCTTCGACGAACGGCTCAAGGAATACCTGAGCCTCCTGGACCGGACCGGCATGGCGTTCACCCTGCTCCTCCTCGACATCGATCTGTTCAAGAAGGTCAACGACGATCACGGCCACATCAACGGCGATCGCATTCTCCGGGGAGTGGCGGCGAAGATTTCCGACAGCATACGGACGAACGACTTCGCCGCCCGCTACGGCGGCGAGGAATTCGCGGTCATCCTGCCCGGCACCCGCATGGAAGAGGCGATAACGGTGGCGGAGCGCGTGCGGGCGGACATCGCCCGAACCAATTTCCGCCTGGACGACCAGACGGTGAAGATGACCATTTCGGGCGGCATGGCGGAGAGCAGAAAAGGCATGGACGCGGAAGCCATCGTCTCCGCCGCCGACCGGGCGCTGTACCGGGCGAAAAGCGAAGGGCGGAACCGGGTGGAGATGGAAAAGCAGTGACGTTCGGCATACCCACCGACCTGGTGGACATACTCAACTACCTGGCCATGTTCGTCGCCGCCACGAGCGGCGCCTCGGCCGGGATCAAGAAAAACGCCGACGCCTTCGGCATAGGCGTCCTGGCCATCGCCACCGCCTGCGCCGGCGGCCTGTGCCGCGACGTGCTCATGGGCGATCTGCCGCCGGACAACGTCAAATCGTGGATGCCGCTGGCATCCTCGCTGTCGGGCGGCTTTTTCGCCTTCTTCTTCTACCCGCACCTCCGGTGGTTCCTCAAGCACCCGGTGCAGATAACCGACGCCTTCGGCCTCGCCCTTTTCACCGCGCTCGGCGCGGACAAGGCGCTGGCGTTCGGCATAACGCCCATATGGGCGGTCCTCATGGGAGTCATCACCGGCATCGGCGGCGGCGTGGTCAGGGACATGCTCCTGGCCAATACCCCGACCATCCTCCATTCCGAAATTTACGCCACCGCCTCCCTCGCCGGCGGCGCCATCATCGTGCTGTGCAGGCACCTTTCCATCATCGACAGAAGCTGGGCCATGATTATCGGCGCGGCGGTCTGCGCCACCATCCGCTGTCTCGCCATCAAGTACAGGTGGAACATAAACATCAAGGCGGAAAGCGGCAGGTTCGAGCCGCCCGACCGCAAGAGTCGACGGTGAGGATTGCGGGGACATGATGTTTAATTATTCGGCGGTTTGAATAATTAAATTTCGTGTCCCCGTAATCCGGCGCCTGCCGAAAGCCTTTTGGTGAGAAACCGGAATCCGGGGACATGATGTTTATTTTCCATACCGCCGGCAAATAAACATCATGTGCCCGGAGTCCGTGCGTTTTTCATTATTGACTGGAATTGAATCGCATTGCGCGTAGTGCCGGCACTACGCGATCAACGCTCACCGTTCCACCCCCTCCTGCGCCTGGAATCCGCGCCAATACCCGTGTTTCAGGCAGGAAATCTCGCTCACCGTGTCGGCGGCGGCGATAAGGCGGAGACCGGCGCCCCGACCGGTGAGGACGGCGATCTGATCGGGGCTCAGCGTGTCGAGAAACGCGACCACCTCGTCCTCGCGCAACAAGTCCTTCCCCACCGCCCCGCAAATTTCGTCCATCACGATGCATTCGTAATCCGCCGCGGCCGCCCGCGTTTTAGCGAACAGGAATTGCGCCGCCGCCGCGTGGCGGGGATAGTCGGGATGCTCCCGGGGAGGCGTCATGCCGCAGTCTCCGGACAATATGGTCAGGCCGGGCAATTTCGACAATATGTCCAACTCGCCGCTGGGCGCCGCCTTGGTGAAGCGGGTGAGAAGCGTTTTTTTGCCGTGGCCGAGGCTGCGGAGGACAATCCCCAGGGCGGCGGTGGTCTTGCCCTTGCCCGGGCCGGTGATGACGAGGATTCGGGCGCGATTGTTCATGAGGTGCATTCCTTTGCTGTTTCAAAAAAAACGCCATTCCCCATCTTATGCGGAATGGCGTTTCGATAATAATGAAAACCGTGCCTCTCTACCGCTCCTCGTCGTCCCACGGCGCTTGTTCCCGTTCCCGCTCGTCGTCG
>JAVBRW010000162.1:0-6096 GCA_031547475.1 Planctomycetota bacterium | reverse complement strand
TCGACCCGGGCGAAAAACGGGAAGTGAAGCCGGGGTCCAGCGGGCAAAACATTCGCTCCGGGAATGTACCGGGTGGTTCAATAGTCAATGCGCACTATTTCAATTATGAACTGAAGTTTTGCAAAGTGGCGATTAAACCGCCAATCGCCACTTTGCAAAAATCGTTTTTGCCTGTGCCGCAAGGATTTTGATTTTTACAAACCGGGCATTCGGCAGTTTGAATGCCCGGTTTGTAAAACTTCAGTTATGAACCGTGAATCACGCGCCAAGTAGGAGCCCCATGGAAGCGAACAACGTCCCGCACACCATAACCCATTACGCCGACCTTTCGCTGTTCGAGCAGGGCGGCCCGGTGATGTGGCCCCTTCTCCTGACCGCCATCGTCGGCCTGACCTATGCCATCTACTGCCTTCTCACCCTGCGC
Source organism: Planctomycetota bacterium (assembly GCA_031547475.1). Classification (GTDB taxonomy): domain Bacteria; phylum Planctomycetota; class SZUA-567; order SZUA-567; family SZUA-567; genus JAJBSZ01. The sequence continues at coordinate 5,672 of JAVBRW010000162.1, read as the reverse complement.
CGCCGTTCGGTGATGTCGCAGGCGCTTGTCGATGTGGCGGAAGGGTATTACGAGGACGGCGGGTTCGAATCGGCCATCGCCGTCTGCCGCCGCGAAGGCGGCGCCTTCGCCGAAATCATCGGCACCGTCATCACCACCCGCGCGCTTCCCCGCGAAGAGGCGGACGCGATTGTCGAAGGCGCCGGCCGCCGGGCCATGCACGATTTGTCCCGGGGCACGCTGGCCCTGGAGGTCGTGTCCGGCATCTCGACCCTTCTCGGCCTCCTCGGCACCGTCACCGGCATGTTCAGCATGATGATGTCCATCCGCGAGGCGGGCATCAAGGACATCGCCGCCATTTCCGGCGGCATCGGCGAAGCGCTCATCACCACCATCGCCGGCCTGTTCATCGCCATCCCGACCTATGTCGCGTTCGTCTATTTCAGCCGCCGGGTCGAGGACATGGTGCTGATGATGGAGGAATACGCCATCCACCTCATGGCCAGGATTCGCCGCGATCCGATCGCCGCCCCGCCCGCCGCCGAACCGCCGGCCGGAAAGGCGGACGCATGAAATTCACCAACGCCAAGCGGAGCAATTCGTCCATCATCAACCTGACGCCCCTGATCGACTGCATGTTCCTCCTGGTCATTTTCATCATGGTCGCCGCCCGCTTCGAGCCGGACGGCGGCATTCCGGTGGATTTGCCCACCGCCAAGACGGGCGAAGCGAAAAAGGTCCCCGCCCTCATCAACCTCACCGTCACCGCCGACGGCAAGGTTTATCTCGAAAAGGACGAGGTGAAAATAGAGGATCTGGAACGCCGCATCGTCGAGGCGCGGACCGCCCTCGGCGATCCCGAGGGGAAAGAGGTGGTCTTGGTGGTGAACGGCGACAAGGACGCCCACCACGGCACGGTGGTGGAGGCGCTGGACGCCGCCGCCCGGGCCAAACAGCAAAAGGTGACGATACGGACGAAACAGTAGCCGGAAAGGAACCGCGATGAGGAAAAAAGGGAATCGCAGTGGAGCCGGGGCCAGGCTGGAGAAATTTTTCGACCGCCTGGACGAACTGGGGCTGGACGGCGCCGTTCTCGATCGGCGCGACGATATTTTCTATTTCTCCGGCTACACCGGCTCCGACGCGGTGGCGATTCTGTCCGCCAAAAAGCGGAAAGGCTGGCTGGTAACCGATTCCCGCTACACCGAGGAGGCGGAAAGTTCGGCGCCCGGATTCGAGACCGTCATGTGGAAAGCCGGGTTCGGCCAGTTCGTCGGCAAGCGGGTCAACGCGCTCCGCCTGAAAAAAGTCGCCTACACACCGGCCTCGCTGACCGTCGGCTTTTTCGATCACATGCGGGCGGAAGCGAAATCGGCCAAGGAATGGCGGGACATCGACGCCGGGATCGGCGATTTCCGATCGATGAAAAGCGCCGACGAAGTGGCGGCCGTCGAAACGGCCCTGCGCTGCGCCGAGCAGGCTTTTCTCGCTTCGAAAAAGCGCTGGCGCATCGGCATGACCGAGACCGAGGTCAAGAACGATCTCGAATGGGAAATGCGCAAGCGCGGCGCCCAGGACACCGCCTTCGAAACCATCATCGCCGTCGGATCGAACGCCAGCCTGCCCCACGCCCACGCGGGCGAGAGGAAAATCGCGGCCGGAAAAATGCTTCTGATCGACTGGGGCGCCAGGCTGAACCGCTACAATTCCGATCTCACCCGCACCCTGTGGCCCGGGGAGATTCCGAAAATCTGGCGCCGCCGCTACCAGGCCGTTCTCGACGCCCAGCGGGCCGGGTGCGAGGCGATCCGCGCCGGCGTCGCCTGCACCGTCCCCGATCAGACGGCGCGGAAAGCGCTGGCCGCGTCCGGGATGGACGAATATTTCACCCACAGCCTCGGCCACGGCGTCGGCCTCGCCATCCACGAGGAGCCGCGCCTCAGCCGTTTGTCCAAGCGCACGCTGGCCGCCGGCAACGTGGTGACGGTCGAGCCGGGCGTCTATTTCCCCGGTTCCGGCGGCATACGGGTGGAGGACATGGTGGTGGTGGAGGAAAACGGCGCGCGGGTGATCAGCTCGCTCCCGAACGGCATCGACAGCGCGGTGTTTTGAGCGGGCATCAATCTTGCCTGAACATGCTTGTGCGCGGCCCGGTTATATTTATAATGTTTTCTGGTGAAGGCGGACGCGGTTGCGCGTTCGCCTCTGGATTGAACGATTGACCTATTGGGGTTCTCTATGACGTCGAGCATTGAAAAGATCAACGCCTTGTTGGCCATGATGAAGGAAAACGACATTGTCGAACTGGAGCTGGAGGAGGGCGAATTCAGCGTAGCGCTGCGGAAGCAGGGCGCTTTCGTTCCCCCCGCCATGCAGGCCATGCAGCCGATGGGCATGGCCATGCCCGCCCCGGCGGCGCCGGCCCCCGCTCCGGTCGCCGCCGCCGCGCCGGCCGCCGTCGCCGCGCAGGATCCGTCCCTGACGCCGATCAAGAGTCCCATCGTCGGCACCTTCTACCGCGCGCCCTCGCCGGAAGCGCCGCCCTTCGCCGAAGAGGGAACCGTCATCCGCAAGGATTCGGTCGTCTGCATTATCGAAGCCATGAAAATCATGAACGAGATCCGCGCCGAGATCGACGGCAAGATCGAAAAAGTGCTGGTCGAGAGCGGCGAGCCGGTCGAGTACGGCCAGCCCCTCTTCCTGGTCAGGCGGAACGCATAACTATGTTCAAGCGCGTACTCATAGCCAACCGGGGGGAAATCGCCTGCCGCGTCATCCGCGCCTGCCGGAAACTCGGCGTCGAATCGGTCGCCGTCTATTCGGAAGCGGATCGCGACTCCCTGCACGTCAAAATGGCGAACGTGTCCATCTGCATCGGGCCGCCCGAATCGGCGCGTTCCTACCTCCACATTCCGTCCATCATTTCGGCGGCGGAAATATCCGACGTCGACGCCATCCACCCCGGCTACGGCTTTTTGTCGGAAAACGGCCACTTCGCCGACATCTGCCGGAGCCTCGACATAGCCTTCATCGGACCGTCCTCGTCCGCCATGGCGAAAATGTCGGACAAGGCCGGCGCCCGCGAACTCGCCAAATCGTGCGGCGTGCCGATTCTGCCGGGTTCGGAAGGCATAGTCCCGGACGACGAGGCGGGCCTCAAGGTGGCCAGGCAAATCGGCTACCCGGTCATCGTCAAGGCGTCCGCGGGCGGCGGCGGACGCGGGATACGCGTCGCCCACAACGACGCGGCGCTCCGCATCGCCATGTCGTCGGCGCGGGCCGAGGCCGAGGCGGCGTTCGGCGACGGTTCCCTGTATATCGAAAAGTTCCTGACCCAGCCGCGCCACGTCGAAGTGCAGGTCCTCTGCGACGAGCACGGCAACGTCATCCATTTGGGCGAACGCGACTGCACCACCCAGCGCCGCCACCAGAAGCTGATCGAGGAATCGCCCTCGCCGGTGGTGGACAAGAACATCCGCCGCGCCATGGGCGACGCCGCCGTCAAGCTCTGCAAGGCTGCCGGCTACACCAACGCCGGAACCATCGAATTCCTCTTCGAGAACGGCGGCTTCTACTTTATGGAAATGAACACCCGCATCCAGGTCGAGCACCCGGTGACCGAGATGGTGACCGGCATCGACTTGATCGAGGAGCAGTTCCGGGTGGCGGCCGGCGAAGTGCTGCGCTGGCGGCAGAAGGATATCAAAATCACCGGCCACGCCATCGAATTCCGCATCTACGCGGAGGATCCGGATCACAAGTTCGCGCCCCGGCCCGGACTGGTCACCCTGTTCGTGCATCCGGAAGGGCCGGGCATACGGACCGATTCGTTCATCTATTCCGGCTACCGGGTGTCGCCGCACTACGATTCGATGATCGGCAAGCTGATCGTGCATGCGGAAAACCGCGCCGCCTGCATCGAGAAATCGAAGCTGGCGCTGCGGGAATTCATGCTGGAGGGGGTCAAGACAACCATCCCCTTCCACCTCGCCATGCTCGAGAACATCGCGTTCGTCAACGCCGACTTCGACATAAATTTCGTGGACAAGCTGTACAGCTAGCGCTGTCATGGGCCTGTCCCCATGCAGGAGGATTTCGAGATGCGCAAAATAGTCGATTACGCCAACGTCACGGTGTCGGTCTTGATCGGCGCCTACCTGGTGTTGCTGGCGCTCTTTCATACAAACGGCCTGAAGCAGGTTCCCGAGGGCCTGGTTTCGTCCGGCTTCCTGACCACGGTCATCGTGCTGCTGATCGGCGCGTTCCTGGTGTTCGTCAACATCAACGTGCTGGTCAAGGAGTGGAAGGCCGGCGGCCTCAGGCGCAATCTGCGCATCACCACCGATCAGGGCATGAGCGAACTCTCGGTCACCGCCCTGGAAATGCTCCTCCTCCGCGATCTCCGGGCCGAGCCGGACGTGGTCGAGCCGGCCGTCTCCCTCACCCCGCGAGGCGAGGGAAAGCCGATGCTGTGCGAAATCGAACTGAAGCTTCGCCGCCAGAACGACGTCATCAAGCGGGTGGACGGCTTGAAACGCCGCATCCGCGACGATTTCGACAAGCTTATCCCGGGCGGCTTGACGGTCGAGGTCATGGTCGAGGTCCGCGATTTCGTCAGCGAAACAACGCGGGAAAAGGAAAAACTCGATCCGCGCCAGGGAGAATTCAACGGCCCGGTCTATTCCGACGCCGGCGGCTCGGACAGTGTTTAGCCGAGATTATTGTGCGGAATGGTTTACTCACCGCATGTAGATTAGCACGGTGTGCCCCAATACGGGGACGGCGAAAGCCGTCCTCTTTTCGATTTTAGGAGAATTTTCCTCATTGTGTGCCGGAATTTCGGATAATTTTCTGTCATCCTATATGTTCGATCTGCCGCCCGAACTGATTGCCCAGCAGCCGGCGGCGGAGCGCGACGCGTCGCGCCTCATGGTCCTCCACGCCGACGGGCGGGACGAGGAACGCCGATTCGCCGATCTGCCCGATCTGCTGCTGCCGGGCGATCTCCTGGTCCGGAACAATGTCAAAGTCCTGCCCGCCCGCTTGCGCGGACGCCGCCAGGGCGGCGGTGCGGCCGAACTGTTATTGGTCCGGCGGGAAGAGCGCGGCGACGGCGAAACCTGGCTCTGTCTGGCGCGTCCGGCCAATCGTTTCAAGGAAGGCAGGGAATTTTTCTTCGGGCCGAACGGCGAGCTTGTCGCGGTGGCGCGGGAGCGCGGCCCCGACGGCATGGTTTGGGTGCGTTTTTCCCGCCAGGGCGCCGATTTTTTCGAAGCGCTCGAACAATACGGCCAGGTGCCGCTTCCCCCCTATATCGAGCGCCCCGGCGACCAGCCGACCGCCGAGGACGGCGAACGCTATCAGACCGTCTACGCCAAGCGCCCGGGCGCGGTGGCGGCGCCGACGGCGGGGCTGCATTTCACGCCCGGCTTGGACAAGCGGCTGGCGGAGCGCGGCGTCGAGGTGGCGGAGTTGACGCTGAATGTCGGCCCCGGCACGTTCCGGCCCATCAAGGCGGACAATCTGGACGACCACCGCATGGATGCCGAATGGTACGACATTCCCGTTGCCACCATGGCGGCCGTCCTGGCGGCCAGGCGGCGGGGCGGCCGGGTGGTGGCGGTCGGCACCACCTCGGCGCGGGCGCTGGAATCGAGCGCGGCCGCCGGCGGCGCCCTGTCGGGCTGGACCGA
>JAVBRW010000066.1:0-14644 GCA_031547475.1 Planctomycetota bacterium | reverse complement strand
GGTAACCCTAAATTCATGCGGCATTTGCGGATGCGGTTCCCGCAAATGCCGCGTTGTAGGATCAAATCATCATTGTTCATTCAATAATGACAAGGCATTGCATCCACATAAAAGCGCAGCGGCGGCACCGATCACGCCCTGGTCGCCACCACCGTTTCGGCCGCGCCGCCGCGCACGTTGTCCCTGACCAGCGTGCTCAGGGCCTGCATGGCTTCGAGGTGGACGAGCTTGGTCTGCTTCAGCGCGACCAGCTTGAGACACAATTCCTTGTCGTCGATACCGGCGAGCAGACCCTCGATGACGGAGACGGTCTTGCCGGTGTGGGCCTGGAGATCGCCCAGCATGGATAGAAAATCGTGTTGGGTCAGCATGGCTGGGGCTCCCGCGCTAGAATTCCTCGTTCCGGGTTTCCTGAATGGCCAGATAGATCCGTTCGGTCCCGAGGCGGGACGATTCCGTTTCTATGCGGATTTTGTCCAGAACGTCCTTGGCCGTCCGCTCGAGATCGGCGGGGAGGCCGTACCAGGGCAGGGTCTGCAACAAATGGCCGAGATACAGGGGAATGGCGTATTCGTCCGAGACGATGATGTCCTTCAAATTCCTGAGCATTTCCGCCTTGCTGATCATCGCGTGCCTCCTGGGCCGGCCGGCGCGCCGGCCGACGGCGGCGCCGGCGCCTTTTCCGGAGCGGGAACGAATTTGAACAGGCCGGCGAAGGGGAACTGCAAATCGCCCTCGGCCATGGAGAGCCACGCCCAACTGTTGGTGTAGTAGTCCTCCTTGTCCTGAAAATACATGTACTGCCCGTCGCGGACCAGCCGGCGGAGCGCCTGCCGCTGCAGGGACCGGGACAGATTCGGTTCCCACGCCCTGACCGACCAGCCGTAGGTGGCGGTCTGGGCGGGGCTGGACCACTTGTTCCGGGGCGTTCCGTCGCGGTTGCTTTCCGACGCCACCTCGCCGCCGGAATCGAGCATGGACTTGGTCAGGAACTTGTCCAGATGGGTCTGGATGAAATCCTTCGCGTCGGGGTTGCCGGTCAGGTCGTAGTCCAGGCGGATGCGCCACCAGATCCGGAACGCGTCCCAGCCGGAAACATAACCCTTCTCCGCGTCGGCCGCGAAGGTGCCGTCGGCGCGCATCAGTATCCAGTCGGGCACGGCGACGACCTGCCCTTCGCGGCCGTTCCGGTTGTAGAGCATGCGCGCGAGCACGGAATACACGTCGTTCGCCAGCTTGCCCCAGCGCGGATTGCCGGTTTCGAGTTCGAATATCCGGTAATGGCCGGGCGAAAAGTAGGACGGGTTCAGCAGAATCTCGCGGTCGGACGCCCGGGCCTCCTCCACCGGCCAGGGGAGCTGGATCAGCTCGCCGTTCGGATGGGCGAACACGCCTTTCCGCATGACGCTCTCCGCCACCGCCAGCGCCTTGTCCCGGTAGGCCATGGTGCCGGCGGGGCTTTTGCCGTCCGGCCACTGACGGGCGGCGATGAACAGGGCGAGGGCGTAGTCGAGATCGGCGTCGAGGGCGGCGTTGTCGTCGAGGATGGCGGACGTCCCCATGGCGTCCTGCCCGTAGCGCCAGGCCAGCAGGTGATCGCCGCGGGTGCGCAGGCGGGACAGGTTGTCCTCCGACCATTTGTAGACCGCGTCGAACGTCTCCCTGTCCTTCTGCCACAATGCCCTGAGCATGGCGTAGGCCTGGCCTTCGGAGACGGTGTCGTTCTTGTTCTTGGGGCGGAAGACGCGGCCGCCGTCCATGAAGTAGTGGCGGTAGCTGTCCCACAGGATGTTGAGGTTTTCCCGCGAGGTCGTCTCCACCATCACCACCACGTCCTCGGTGAACAGCCGGGACAGCCCGACGCTGGCGAGGGCGAACAGGAGGGCGGCGAGGAAAAACAGGCGGAGCGTTTTTTTGAGCGCCCGCGCGGGATACGAGGATTTGTCGACCATCAGGCGCCCTCCCCCGCGGCGTGCGGCATGCCGGCGGAATCGGCCGCGAGCCAGTCGGCCGACGCCACCCGGAAGTAGAAGATGGATGACAGCATGATGAAGTGGTAGGACGCCCAGGCCAGGCTGACCGCCAGCTCCGGCGTCTGCTCCATGAACACCCGCTGCGCGCCCCAGACGAGGGCGACGAAATTGATTCCCCACATGAACAGTTGCGGCGCGAAAACGCGGTAGGGGACGATGCCGGAGGCGCGCCCCTTGTCCGTGATGTTGAAGGAGCTGCGGATGCCGAGGAGCGCGGCGAACAGCGCCTTGACATACACCGGGAAGCAGACGAAGCCGAGGAGAATGCCCAGAAGCAGGTCGCCGAACCGGTAGTTTCTCCGGTACATGCTGAGGAAGAAAATGGTCAGGCTCAGCAGGAAGTACGGGGCGAACAGGGCGCCGTACATCAGCCAGTTCATGTGGAAGACCGGCAGGTTGAAGAAAATCTGGGTAATCGGGCAGGTCATGAGAATGCAGTAGGCGAGGCCGATCATGTAATAGGATCCGGTCGCCAGGTGCTCCCACCACTGGCGCATGGACATGCCGAACGGGTTGGTGAAGAATTTCCGGAGCACCTTGAAGAAGACGCCGATGTTGCCCCTGGACCACCGCCACTGCTGCTTCAGGTAGACGTCGAGCTTTTCCGGCCCGGCGCCGAAAGTGCCGACCTGGCCGTTGTACAGGCTTTTCCAGCCCATCAGGTGCCAGTCGATGGTGGTGGCGAAATCCTCGGTGACCGATCCCTCGTCGAGACCCCCGACCTTTTTTAGAGCCTCAAGACGCAGAATGGCGTTGGTGCCGCAGAAAATCATGGCGTTGCCGGCCGATTTCCCCTCGCAGATGAATTCGTAGAACATGCAATGCTGGATGTTGGCGCCCTTAACGATGGAGCTGGATTCGGTGTTGGTGTAGAACTGCGGCGTCTGGACGAAGGCCAGCTTCGGATCCGCCTCCATTATGGGGACCAGGTTCTTGAGAAAGCCGGGCATGGGATTCTGGTCGGCGTCGAAAATGACCAGGTACTTGGTGTCCAGCGTTTTGACGCAGTCGTTGATGATGCCGGCCTTGGCGCCGTGGCGCTTGTCGCGGCGGTAGATGCGGACGCCGTAGGTGGCGGACAGCTCCTCCGCCTCCTTGATGTATTTCTGATCGGACGAATCGTCGAGGAAATAGATCACCTTGTTCGGGTAGTCGATGTTCTTGAGGCAGAGGAAAGTATGCTGCAGCACATCGTACGGCTCGTGCCGGGCCGGAACGAGAATGGCCACCGACGGCGCCTGCGACCAGTCCTTTATCTCCGCCCGGGCCGGCTCCGGCGCCCTGAGGGCGGTGACGAAGTTGATGGCGTAGGACAGCGAATGGAAGACGACGAACGCCTCGGTGCACAGGAGGGCGACGGCGACGATGGAACCGATGTCCCAGCCGGTGATCGCCCGCGACTGGAGGACGATGCGGGTGGCGATATAGGCGCAGGCGAGGACGAAGGCGATGTTGACGACGACCATGATGATGCCGACGCGCCTTTTGCCGCGCATCAACGCTTCGATATTGGTGGAATGGGGCGATACGCTCATTCTTCGCAGCCTCCGAACTTGTATTGCATCCCGCCGAACAGCTTGAGCTCGTCGTAGTACGATTCATGGCTGTAGTCGACCCGGCCGAACACGGAAAACTTGGTGGAGAAATCGTGGTTGAAACCGAGGAACATCTTCTGGCCGAACGATCCGAAACGGTCGCGGTAGAACATCAGGCCGTAATCAATCCAGGTCGCCGGCCCCCCCCACACCTCGGGATCGCGGCACAGGTACGACCGGCCGTCGATGGCGAAGCCCATTTGCCAGTAGTCCTGCGGCGAGAAGTATTCCGGACGGTTGTATTTCCAGTCGGTGTACTCGACGTCGGGGCCGAGCTCCAGCATCGTGCACGGCGTTTCGATCAGCCGGTAGCGGGCCATGGCCATGGCGTTGAAGGCCGAGTTGTTGTCGGTAAGGACCGTCCCCTGCAGGCGGCCGCTGAAGTCCCACTTCTTCCAGCGGTAGGTGGCGTCGACGCCGAAGTCGTAGGCGTACAGGTTGTCGTAAACGTTCATCCAGTTGTCGTAATGTTCGCGCCGGCGCGTGTAGACGCCGAGGTTCAGGGCCATGTTGCCGAGTTCGCGGAGTTCGCCGCGGACATCGTAGAGGACCTGGTCCTTGAGGTCGGACCGGTCGGAATTGTTGAACCAGCGGTAGCCGAGTTCCGCCCTGCCCCACAGGGACGGATCGCCCTCGTAGGTGACGGACCCCTTCAACCGGCTGGCCTTGACGTCCTGCGCCTGCCCGCTGTGCATGCCGAAGTATTCGCGATCGAAATCGGCGCCGATGCGCCAGTTGTACCCGTACGACCCCTCGCCGTGCACGCCAATCCACTTGTACGACAGGTTGGCCTGGCGATCCTGCTCGGGGTTGTCCGACTCCTCCGACTTCTTCCTGAGGTAGCCGCCCCGCAACTGCACCGGGTAGGTGGTCAGGTATTCGTCCATGTTCATCATGCCGACCCGGGTGGTCCGGTATTCGGGATCCTGCTCGTACACCACCTTGGCCGCCTCGCCCGCCTCTTCGAACCGGTGCTGCCGGAGAAGGGACTGGACGCGGTCGCCCTTCCAGGTGATTTCCTCCGGCTCGGCGTCCATGAGGATCAGGAGCTGGCGCTGCGCCTCGTCCTCCATGCCGACCGAGATGGCTTTGTAATAGTTCATCTCGGCGACGATGGCGGGGTTCATCGGATCGTAGAGGATGAGGTCTTCGAAGGTTTTCCAGGCGTCGTCGTATTTCCTCTGGAAGAACAGCGCCCGCCCGAGGCCGCGCCGCGCCTTGAGGCTTTGCGGATTGTGGACGAGGGCGGAACGGAACTCCGCCTCGGCCGCCGCGTATTCCTGGCCCCAGATCAGCACGTTGCCGATGGCGATGCGCCAGTCCGCGTTCTGCGGGTTTATGCGGAGGGCGCTGCGGAACCACTTGATCGATTCCTTGTATTTGCCTTCGAGTTCGAAAGCGATTTCGGCGGCCTGGAACATCATCTTGCTGTCGTTCGGATCGACGGACAAATGCATGAGGGCGGCGTCGTAGGCGGCCTGCGGGTTCTTGCTCATGCGGAGGCTGACGACATAGCCCATGGCGAGTTCGCGGTCGCCCGGCTTGTCCTCGACCAGGTAGCTGTAGACGTACGAGGCGCGGTCGAAATCCTGGGCGGCCATGAGGGCGTTGGCGTATTTGGCCTTGACGACCAGGTCCTCGGGCCGCGCGTCCGAGACGAGGCCGAACTGGGTGGCGGCGGCGGCGAACGACTGCCCGGCCATGAGCGCCTCGGCCAGCTCGAGCCGGATGTCGTAATCCTCCGGGTTGGCGGCCAGGTATTTTTCGAACGAGGGGACGGCCTTCAGGTACTGGCCGGCGGCGACGCGGTCCTTGGCGAGTTTCAGCAGGAGCTTTTCGTCGTCCGGGCTGCGGGTCAATAAATCCTCGATCATGTCGGCGGCGGGACCGAAGCGCTGGAGCGCCTCCAGGGCGTCAATCTTGTTGTTCTTCAGCTTGTCGTCGTCGGGGCGGGCGGCGATCATGGTGTCGAGAAGCGGCAGCGCCTCCTCGTACATGTGCTCGGACAACAGGAGTTCGGCCAGCATGACGCTGAGATCCCAATCGTTCGGCGTCTCCTTGTGGAGCGCCTGCAGGAGGGGGACAGCCTCCTTGCCCCGGCCGGACCAGGTCAGGGTCTTGCCGCGCATGACGCGCCATTCGCGCTCGCCCGGCTCGAGCTCCATCAGCTTGCCGTAAATGTCGGCCGCCTCGGCGAAGCGCTGGTTGCCCACGAGGAGCGAGGCCATTTCCTTCAGCACCTGGTTGTCCTCCGGATAGTGCTGGTAGACCAGGTTCATGATTTTCAGCGCCGACTCGATGTCGCCGGACAGTTCGGACGCCTTGGCCCACTGCTGAAGCTCGGCTTTGGTCATGTGGACCTGGCGGCTGGCGAGCTCGGCGTAGATGCGGGCGGCGCGCTCGTAGTTCTTGTCGGCGAAATTGGTGTCGGCCAGGCTTTTCAGGATATCGTCCATGCTCGGTTCGGGCGTGCCGGGAAGGCGATCGCCGTCCTTGCCCTGGCCGAAATTCTGCTTCGCCTCGTCCTTGAACCACTGCTCGACCAGTTCGTTCCGGGTGAACCGCTTCCGCAGATCGAGGGTCAGGTTGACCGGCACGACGATGCCGTCGGAGAAGCGGGTGCCGGCCATGGCCAGGAGATCGTTCCGGGCGCCGGGATAGCTGTGTATGGGTCCGGCAAGCGGTTTCTGGCGCTGGCGCATGTATTCGGCGTAGTCGCTGCCGTACTGTTGCAAAAGGTAGCGGTCGGCCTCAGTCAGCGCCTGATGGGCCGGAGCGGACGGATAGTAGCCGGCCGACGCCGCCTGGTACGGAGAGGGGCCGTAGCCGCCGCCCTGGCCGCCGACCATGAAATAGATTTGCGGCTGCGAGGTGTTGGAGGTCATGGACTGGGCGCTGGCCGCCTGCTGGCGGTCGGCCGGGGCGGAGGGCGCGGGCTGGGCATAATCGTTCCGGGCGGCCAGGCTTTTTTCCAGCGAGTCGAGGCGGTTCAGGTAGCCGACGGCGTATACGCCGGCGGCGATGCAGGCCGCGCCGAAAACGACGACACCGAACAGCATCAGGGCGACCAGGCGCAGATTGATGCCCTGCCTTTGCGGCGGATAGGCCGCATACTGCCGGTGATCGAATTGTTCGCGTTCGGGAGTCAAAGGTGAATCTCCTGTTTCACAGCTTCGCCGTGCCCGTCTCGGACGGCGCCGCCTTGCTGAAGCGTTTCTGGAACCCGGAAAGCGAATCGTACACGCCCTTGTCGCGCCGGAGCGGCTCGAGAAGCGAATTCCACGCCTCCTCCGACAGCCGGAACCGTTGTTGCGGCGCGGCGGCGGTCTGCGATGGCGCCGCCCCGCTTCCGCCCTGCGCCATGGCCTGCCGCCCCGCCGCGATGGCGGCGGCCATTTCCAGCCACGAAGCGGCGATATCGTGCCGGCCCGCCCAGTTGGCCGTTTCCGCCGCTTCCATCAGGAGCGCGGTGCCCGGCATCGGGGTGGACGACACCACCGCCGCGTACAGCGGAAGCGCTATCGCGTGCTTGCCCTGGCCGCGCAGGCGGCGGGCCAGAATGAGCCGGTATTCGTTGATTTTCTCCGTGTCGCCTTCCGTCGCCCCGACCAGACGGAGAAGCAGATCGTTCGCCTCCGCCCGCATGGCGTTCACCGCCAGTACGTCCCGCTCGCCGTCGGTCAAAAGGCCGTCGGCGATCAGGCCGTCGACGACGGGAATGGCTTCCTGCGCCTTGCCGAGCCAGGTGTAGACGATGGCCAGGTTGACGCGGTTCTGCCGATCGTTCGGGTTTTCGCGGTAGAGGCGTTCGACATACTGCTGCGCCTCGGCGTACTTGTTGGTCTCGAGAAGCGCCTGGACCAGCCCGTGGATGGCGGGCTTGTCCACCGCGTTCTTGGCCAGGATGCTTCTGAACCATTTTTCCGCCTCGGCGAAGTTGCCCATGTAGACCTGGTTCCGGGCGATGGCGTTCATGATGTTCACGCTGTCCGGAGACCGGGCCAGAGCCTGGCGGAAGTAGTTGTCCGCCTCGGCGAAATTCTTCATGCCCTGGTAGTGTCCGGCCACGACGAGGAGCGGTTCCGGATCGGCCGGGTTCAGGCCGGCGAGGCGCTTGTAATCGTCGATGACGGCCTGGGTGTTGCCGAGCTTGTCGTTGATGGTGATGCGCATGTCCAGGAGATCGCGCTCGCGGAGATCGTTCGGCGACAGGCGGTCCAGCAGCTTGCCCGCCTCGGCGTAGTTGCCGGCCCACAGATAGAGGTTGACCAGGTTGTTGACCTTGTAGTCCTGCGTTTCCTTCCGCCGGAGAGCGCTGTCGGCCAGCGTTTTCAACTGATCGTTCCGGCCCGAGTCGTGGAGGAGCCAGGCGTACTCCATCAGCATGTCCTGGGTCAGCATCCCCTGGCGGTTGAGCTGGTCGAACATCCTGGACGCGGTGTCCAAATCCTTGTTGCCGGCCGCGGCGCGGGCGAGACCGAGGGTCAGGGCGTTGCTGGCCGGGTCGAGGGCGACGAGATCGGCGAATTCCTTCTGCGCCTCGGGGTAGCTCTGCGCCCACAGGAGGGCGTTCGCCAGCTTGGCGCGGAGCGCCACGTCGTGCGGGCGGTTGGCCAGAACCTTCCGGTATATGTCCACCGCAGACAGGAAACGGTTCTGCCACACCTGGAGATCGGCCTGGAGTTCGAGATTTTTCGCCCTGTTCTCGGGATGGAGCGGCATGAGGCGCTCCAGGGCGATTTCCGCCTCGCCGTGATCCCCGACCTCCATGGCCAGATCGTAATAGCGGCGCTGGATGGTTTCGTTCTTCGGGTACAGGGTCGAAATGATGCGGTAGAGCTGGAGCGCCCCGGCCTTGTCGCCCTGGAGGTCGCGCCAGTTGGCCCTGACCATGAGGCCGTGGCTGGCCTGGGTGGTCCGGTAGACGGCGGTGGTCAGGAGCATGAGGACAAGCATGGCGGCGATGGGGCCGGCGTAGAATTTGGCCAGCTTCATCATCGACACCTTCCTCTCGCTTGTCGAAGCCATGTCCGACTTGAGGAAGCGGGCGATGATGCGGGACGCCTGGCCCGCGTCCATGTCCTTCGGTTCCGGAATGGCGGCGCGGCCGATGTTGATGTCGATGCCCTGCTCGTCCCGGAACGCGTTCAGCGCCTGGAGGAGCGCGTTGAAATCCGGGAAGCGGTTTTCCGGATCCGCCTCGACCATGCGGGCGAGGATGGCGACGAAGCCGAGGGGCAGCGTCATGTCGATGGCCATGTTCTGCGCCGCGTCGGCCGGGGTGGAACTCCGGAGCGCCTCGGAGAAAGACGCGCCCTTCAGCACCGACCGGCCGGTCACAGCGTGAATCAGCGTCATGCCGAGGGAGAACATGTCGGATCGCTGGTTCGGGCCGGAACGCAGCCGTTCGGGGGCGTGGTAGAACGGCACCTTCTTGTGCCGCTTGGCCAGCCATTCGCGGTTGGCCATCGAATCGCGGGTGTAGGCCCACAGGCCGAGGCGCGCCCGGCCGGAATAGTCGACCAGAACGGCTCCCGGACGGATATCGTCGTGGGCGATGCCGAGGCCGGCGGCCAGCGCCAGCACTTCGGCGAAATCGCAGATCATTTCGAACGCCCACAGCCACTCGATCCTGCCTTCCTGATCCAGGATCTGGCCAAGGGTGGCGCCGTCGATGAACTCGGCGGTCAACACCCGGCGGCTGTTGAACACATCGACCGCAAATAGCGGCTGCACGGCGGGATGGCGGATTTTGGCCGCCTGCCGGCATTTGTGCTCGAATTCCGCGCCGGCCTCGCCTTCCGGCTCGGCGTCGGCGAAGAAATGGGCCGCGACCACGGCGCCGGAAGTGGTGTGGGTCGCCTTGTAGGTGACGCCGTCGAAATGCTGTCCCAGCGTGTCGACGATCAGCAAATCGCCCCGCATGACCCGGGAGTCGCGGCGCTTGGCGAGTGTCCTGGTTTGCGATGTGGCGGCGGTGAAAACCTTCTTGGCCTGGAGGTGCCGGCGCGAATAGAGCTCGACCTGCTCCTTGCGGAGAATGCCGCACTGGACCAGCATGTCGCCGAGGCGCGGCGCTTTGCCGGCGGGGTCGGCCGTGTCCTTCTGCATGGCCAGGCATTTTTTGATATCCTGTTCGCCGACCAGGTTGTGGGAGACGAGGAACTCGCCGAACAGGTGGCCGGGCGATTCCTTCTTCCGCAAAACAAGTTTGAGATCGTCCGGCTTGACCCAGCCTTTTTGCACAACCATTTCGCCGAGGCGGGGCGGTATGCGGCCGGTGCGGTGGTACTCGGCCTGCTCGTCCAGGCATTGGCGGAGTTGTTCGCGGGTGACCAGGTTGTTTTCCACAAGCTGGCGGCCAATGAGGCCGCCCGGATTCGATTGCATGCGGAGAATGGTGTCGACTTCCTCCTGGCTCAGAATGCCGCGCTCGATCAACAGTTCCCCCAGCTTCGGAGGCGTTCCGCCCTCGGCGCGGATCCTGTCCTGCATTTCAACGCAGGAAACGATCTCCTCGTGCGTCACCAAGCCGGATTCCATAGCCAGGCGGCCGAACATGGACATTCTCGCATCGACGTTTTTCTTCGCCATTGTATATTTTCTCGTCTTGCCGACGCCCCGCCGCAAAATCGACAACCCTCTAATGAAAACGGAATTCGTAAAACACTTTCCCGAGTATTGCCGACCGTTTCATTAATATTTCCCGAAAAGTGAACTTTTTCCTTCAACAGATTGCCTTGCAGTGAATAAATTTTCAAGATATCGGTAGAACACTTTGAATACAATGGGAAAACGTTCGCCGAAGGAGAAATGCCTCTGCCAAAAAATATTCGGATACGTTCGGCAAAACCGCCGAAACACCCGCCAGCCATCCAGCCATTATTATTTATACCCCATACCCGGACCTTCCTTCCCTTTATTATATCGACCGGGTCGGGGGCTGGGCAACTGGAAATAACGAACGCGATCCGGCCCGGCCGGATCGCGTTCCGATGAGGTGTATGCCGTTTATCCGTTACTTGCCCGGTTGCTGCCCCGCCGGCGGCTGCGCCGGCTGCTGGCGTTTCTGGAAATCGGCAATCCAGGCGTCGACCGTGGCCTCGACCTTCTTCGTTTCGTCCGGGCCGATGGCGTCCATGATTTTCTTGGCCGCCGCGTCGACCGCACCGGCCGGGAAACCGGCCCGACGGGAGAGGATGTACCATTTCAGCTCTTCCTTCGGATCGGCCGGCCGACCGACGCCGTCGCGGTAGAAAACGGCGAGGTTTTTCATCGCTTCGGCGTTGCCGAGATCGGCCGAGCGCTTGAACATGTCGAAGGATTTCTTGGTATCCTTGGCCTGCCCGTAGGTGCCTTCGAAATAAATGACGCCCAAATCGTTGGCGGCGGTCATGTGGCCGGCGGCGGCGGCGCGGTTCAGGAGTTCGACGCCCCAGGCCTCGTTCCTGGTGGTGCCGAAACCGGTGAAATAGAGGGTGGCAAGCTTGTACAACCCCTGGGGAAGGCCGAGTTCGGCCGCTTTTTCGAAATTGCCGAACGCCTGCGCGGCGTCGCCCGAAGTGCCCATGCCGATTTCGTAGCACACGCCGACGTTGTAGAAGCCTTCGGGCATGTTGGCGGCGGCGGCCTTTTTGTACCACTCCAGCGCCTTGATGAAATTGCGCGGCGTGCCGATGCCGCGTTCATACATGGTGCCGAGGGTGAGCATGGCGGCGTTCGAGCCCTTTTCCGCCTCGCCCGCCATGATGGTGAACGCTTCGGCCTGGCTGATCACGCGCTGCTGCTGCTGTTGCTGCTGCGCCTGGTCGGGCGCCGGAGCCGCCGCCTCCCCCGCCATGACCCAGCCGGCAAAAAAGGCGACAGCCAGCGCCGCCGACAGGAATTGCTGTTTTTTCATCATTTTTCTGCCCTATCTCGAATCGTTGAAAAAATGCGTCCCCAAGAAGTGAACATCCTCGATAGAAAATAGTATCCAAATACCGGGATAGCTCCGCAAATCAAAAATTCAACTTATACCGTATACGCCTGCGAAACAGCCGGACAATTTCTTGCACCCGTGGCGCACAATCGTATCATTCCATGTTTATCGGCCATGAACGCCGATAAGAACAGCGTTTTTGAGGAATCACTGAAAAAGGAAGCGCGGCGAACAATGGATTACCATGTGGTTGTCATCGGCGGCGGGCATGCCGGCTGCGAAGCCGCCCTCGCCTCGGCGCGGCTCGGCGCGCGAACCCTTCTCCTCACCATGGATGTGGACAAGATCGGCCACATATCCTGCAACCCCGCCATCGGCGGCGTGGCGAAAGGGCAGCTGGTGCGGGAAATCGACGCACTGGGCGGCATGATGGGAACGGTGGCGGACGCCTCCGCCCTCCAGTTCCGCATGCTCAATTCGTCCAAAGGGCCGGCCGTGCAAAGCCCGCGCGCCCAAATCGATCGCTGGGCCTACCAGCGCCGGGTCAAAACCTATCTCGAAGCCCGGCCCAACCTCGACCTCCGCCTCGATCAGGCCGTCGCCATCGAAACGAGGAACGGACGGGTGACGGGCGTGCGCACCTTTTTCGGCCAAACCGTCCCGTGCCGGGCGGCGATTATCTGTTCCGGCACGTTCGCGCGGGGCAAACTGCACCTGGGCGAAATCCAGTGGCCGGGCGGCCGGACGGGCGAGCCGCCGGCTTCCCGGCTGTCCGAATCGCTTCTGGAACTCGGCTTCCCCCTGTTCCGTCTCCGCACCGGCACCTGCCCCCGCCTCGACGCGCGGACGCTCGATTTCGATCGCATGCAGCTGGAGGTTGGGGACGCCGTCGCCCGTCCGTTCAGCTTCGCCACGGAAAACGTGAACTGCCCGAACATTCCCTGCCACGCAACCTGGACGACGGAAGAAACATTTCAACTGGTTCACGATCATCTCGATCAGGCGCCCATCGTCACCGGCGCGGTGGCCGGGGCGAGCCCGCGCTATTGCCCCAATTTCGAAACCAAGGTCGCCTGTTTTCCCGAAAAGAAAAAACACCACCTGTTTGTCGAGCCGGAAGGGCTGAAGTCCATCGAAATGTATTTGAACGGTCTCTACCTTTCGATGCCGAGGGAGTTGCAGGACCGGATCGTGCGGACCATACCCGGCCTGGAACGGGCCGTCATCGTCCGCTACGGCTATTCGGTCGAATACGACGCCATCCGTTCGACCGAACTGAAATCCACCCTGGAGACGAAACGCTTTGCCGGCCTGTTCACCGCCGGGCAGGTGAACGGCACCAGCGGCTACGAGGAAGCCGCCGCCCAGGGCCTGATGGCCGGCGCCAACGCGGCGCTTCTGGCGCTGGACCGGCCGCCGTTCACCCTCGGCCGCGATCAGGCGTATATCGGCGTGCTGATTGACGATCTGGTCACCCGGGGAACGGAAGAGCCGTACCGGCTGTTCACCAGCCGGGCCGAGTACCGTCTGCTTCTGCGGCAGGACAACGCCGATCTCCGGCTCACCCGCCTGGCGGCGGAAATCGGCCTGGCCGATAGCGCCCGCGCCGACCGGGTGGATACGCTTGCCAACGAGATCGCCGGCGGCAAGGCGGAACTCGCCCGCGTCCGCGACGCTTCCGGCGCCAGCCTGGAACAGCACCTCCGAAGGCCGGAGACGGAATGGAGCGACATCGCCTCCGCATCGCCCCTCCTGGCCGGCGTGTCGGATCGGGCGGCGGAACAGTTGACCATAACGACCAAGTACGATGGCTACATAGCCAGGCATGTCCGGCAAATCGCCCAACTGGAGAAAAACCGCCGCCTGCGCCTTCCGCCCGGTTTCGATTACGCCGCCGTCGACGGCCTGAGCCGGGAAGCGACGGAAAAACTCTCCGCCCTCCGCCCCGAGAATCTCGATCAGGCCCTGCGCATCAGCGGCGTGAGTCCGGCGGACGCGGCGCTGTTGATGGTGAAGATAGGGAGGTGATGTTTACCGCCGTATTGGTGCATCGCATAGATCCCTTGCTTTTATGCGTCATAACCGCATCATATTCTGAAGAGATATCCAAATCGCGGGAGGATTGGGGAAATGACCACCGTACTTACTGAAAAGCAATGGGACATGGTCTTGACCAAGATCGAGGAATGGAACGACGCGGTGGAAAAAGGGGACAGGCAGAAAGCCATGCAGATCGGCCGCGCCGTTCCCTATCCCCCCGACGTGCTGAAAGGCATGAAGGATATTTACGGCAAGGATTATCTCATAAAAAGAGGGTTCAATCTGAGTTTGGCAAATAAGGCGTTCGGGAAAGGGTGGCTCGATGAGCCATGAACCCGGCGATGATTCGCGGGTGGAATTCGCCGAGCAGGCCGCATTGCAGAGCATTTCCTCCCTGAACGCGCGCAATCAAAGCCGTGCGCAAAAAGCATACGATCGTTCCTTGATGAAAGAATCGGCGGTTATCATGGAGGTCGCGCAGTCGGGCGAGCTGTCGCAGATGCTGCGGGTCGAGCAGGATTACCAACAGCGCGATTTCGTGTATTATGCGCATTCGTCCAAGGAAAAGGCGAGTGTGGAACAGGGGTTGAAGGATTTTGCGCGCGGGCTGACACATTACGAGTTATTGACGAAACGCCCGGACAGGTACAGGGAAAACGCGATCGGCTATATCGACCGGGATCGCGATAAGAAGCTGGACATACCCAAGGACGGTATGCGAAAAGCCTTGAACAGTCAAATCACACGCCTGCAGAACCGCATGGCGCTAACCAGTTCCCCGGACGAAAAGGATGTTCTGACCGCGAGGTTGGCGCTCATTATGGCCATTGCCAAAAAATATGCCGAAATACAGGTCGAAGTCGTGCATCATATGGTTTAGAGCCTTGATATCGATTTTCGTGTGTCGACCTCCCGCTCACGAAGGCCATTGCACCCAACCTTACATATCAATACAATGAAACGATTGGCCGTTCCGGCCAGACAACCGGCTCTCGCGGGCCGGCGTATTGTTATGTATTGCCGTATGCATTGCTGTCTATGCTTGCAGTTGCCCC
>JAVBRW010000362.1:0-2882 GCA_031547475.1 Planctomycetota bacterium | reverse complement strand
GGCATGGCGACTGCGTTCTCCCCGGCTTCGCGGCCGACGGACCACCCAAAGTCGGGTGTACCCTTCGCCGCTTTATTCCTTCTGTCTCCTGTTTTATCGGCGGAAACGGGAGGGGAGGTTGAGGGATTATTTGTTTTTTTTATGCACAAGGAAGGGAATGTATACCCAAAGCGAATTGGTTTTGGCCAAACGTAAATCCCAAGCCCAAAGCGCGTGCAATGGTTATGGGGTTGAATAACCGAAAACCATACGCGCTTTGGTATAAACGAACACCGCCCAATGCAATACGCATTGGGCGGTGCATTTGGGTATTTTTTCAAAGAGAACCGAGCACATTTTCCAGTTGTTTGATGAAGATCGCCATGTCCGGTTCGGTGCCGACGCTGACGCGGAAACAGTCGTCGATGCCGGGATTGCTGAAATAGCGGACCATGACGTTTCGCGACTTCAGCCCTTCGAAAATTGCTTTCGCCTGCTTGCCGTCGCGGCAGCGGACCAGGATGAAATTGGACGCGCTGTCGTAGGCTTTGAGGCCGAGATTGCGGATTTGGCGCACGGTGCGATTGCGGGTCTCGACGATTTGGCTCGACGTGTATTTCAACCATTCCTGATCGAGGAGGGCCGCTTCGGCGCCGGCCTGGGCCAGGCGGTCTACATTGTAGAAATCCCTGACCTTTTCGAATTCCGCCATAAGGCCGGTGCGGCAGAAGCCGAGCCCGAGACGCAGGCCGGCCAGCGAATAGCTTTTGGAAAAGGTGCGGACCACCATCAGGTTGTCGAATTCTCGGATAAGCGGCATGGAGGTGTAGCCGCTGTAATCGGCGTACGCTTCGTCGAGAACCAGTATGCCGTTCCGGACCGCCCTGGCCAGGCGCCGGATTTCCGCTTCCGGAAACAGGGTTCCGGTCGGCGCGTTCGGGTTCGGCAGAATCACCATTTTCGCGCTGTCGAGATCGAGATTGGCGGGCAGGTTGAACTCGCCCTCGAAATCGATCATGCGGTAGCGGGTGTCGTGCATGGCGGCCAGGGTTGCGTAATACGTGTAGCTGGGGTTGAAGGCGACGATTTCGTCGCCCGGATCGCAGCACGCCTTGATGGCGATGCACAGCATTTCGTCCGAGCCGTTGGCGACCATGACCTCGTCCGGCCGCACGCCGTAGACCCGGGCGGCCGCCTCGCGGACGCGGGCGCTGGTGGAGTCGGGATAATATTGCAGATTGTCCATGGCGCGGTGGATGGCTTCCGCCACCTTGGGGCTCGGGGGATAGCGGTTTTCGTTCTGGTTCAGCTTGACCACCGACTGGGGGTCGGACGCTTCGCCCGGAACGTAGGCTTTCATCTTTCTGACGCATTCGCGCACAATGGGCATGGCACAGTCCTTTTTCCCGAACACTCCCAAGGCTTTTCGGTATAGCCTTGGAAGCGTCTATTCCTATAATGTGGACTTTTCAAGGAAATCGGGCGGCGGTTTGCCCGATTTCCTTGAAAACCAGCGAAACCAACAGTGTATGCTTTTCCGGAAAGGATGCAAGAATGCGGGCTGTCGTGCAACGGGTGCGGGAGGCGAGCGTGACGGTGGACGGACGGGTGACGGGCGAAATCGCCGGCGGTTTCCTCGTTTTCCTGGGCGTGACCGCTTCGGACACGCCGGCCCACGCGAAAATCATGGCGAAAAAAACCGCGGCGCTCCGCGTTTTCCGCGATGCGCGTGATAAAATGAATTTGTCGCTCCAGGACATCGGGGGCGCCGCCCTGGTGGTGAGCCAGTTCACGCTGTACGCCGACACCTCGCGCGGCAACCGGCCGTCCTTTATCGGCGCCGCGCCGCCCGAACAGGCGAACGAATTGTATGAACTGTATTGCGGCGAACTGCGGGAGCTGGGAATCGGGGTTGAGACCGGCGTGTTCGCCGCCCATATGGACGTGCGGCTGTTGAACGACGGACCGGTGACGATATGTTTGGATACGGACGATTGGAACGTTCCGGTTTGAAGAGGAGTCACGCATGATACGATTGGCGATTTCCGGGGCCGGCGGCAGGATGGGGCAGCGGTTGCTGGCGCTGTCGGACAAGGATGACGAGTTCGCCCTGGTCCAGGCGATCGAGTGGAGCGGCTTTCCGCTCATGGGGCGGGGGGTGAACGCGGGCATTCCGCTGGCGCCCCGGGCGGGCGATTTGGTGTGGACGCAGAAGTTGACCGGGGGGGCCGACGTGCTTGTCGATTTTTCCTCGCCCGAAAACGCGGTCGGCAATGCGAAGCTGGCGTCCGAATTCGGCGTCAGGCTGGTCGTCGGCACCACCGGGCTGGACGAGAAGCAGCTCGAGGCGGTCAAGGAGGCTGCGAAAAAGGTGGCGGTCATGCAGGCGCCGAACTTTTCCCTTGGCGTCAACCTGATGTTCAAGCTGGCGGCGGAGGCGGCGCGGATATTGGGCGACGACTACAACATAGAGATTGTCGAAACGCACCACAACCAGAAGGTGGATGCGCCGTCCGGCACCGCGCTTGGCATTGCCCGGGCGGTGGCGGAGCCTTTGGGACGCGATTTGGGCACCGATCTGGTCAACGGCCGCGTCGGCAAGCCGGGCAAGCGGAAGCAGCGGGAGATCGGCATGCACGCTCTCCGCATGGGCTCGATTCCGGGCGATCACACCGTGTATTTTTGCAGCGATTACGAATGCCTGTCCATAACCCACCGCGCCGAATCCCGCGACGTTTTCGCCGCCGGCGCGCTGCGGGCCGCCAAGTGGCTGAGCAAAAAGCCGGCGGGGTTTTATACCATGCAGGATATGCTGTTCGGGTAATGGATTGTGGGGATTGCGCAACATGTCCCGAATGGCGGGGGGGTCGTGGGGGCGGGGGGTGTACGGGTGTGTTTAGGGG
>JAVBRW010000383.1:0-2834 GCA_031547475.1 Planctomycetota bacterium | reverse complement strand
CCCCTACCGCCGAACGACACGCTTGCGGCAAACAGAAAACCGAAATTCCCGGCGACTTTTAGGAACATCCCCGGAATGACCATCCCGGGATCGGGATAGTAATATTTGGAGACGAACGATGGCGACGGCCACAAAGACGCTTAAAACACGGCACAACCCGGGCGATTTCCTCGATCTGCCGCCCGAGGCATGCGATTACGGCAAGGCGGCCGCCGTCATCCTGCCCCTGCCCCTCGAGGAATCGGTGTCCTACGGCGGCGGCACCGGCCGGGGGCCGGCCGCCATCATCGAAGCGTCCCGGCAGGTGGAATTGTACGACATCGTCCGCAAGTGCGAACCGGCCATGGAATACGGCGTCCACACGCTTCCGGCGCCGTCCGCCTTTTCGGGACAGAAGCGGGATGCCGGCAAGATGCTCGAAGCCGCCTCGGCCGAAACCGCCCGCCACCTGGCCGCCGGCAAGTTCGTCGCCGGCCTCGGCGGCGAGCACACCGTCAGCCTCGGCGTCGCCAAGGGGGTGGCGGAGATCAAGGGCGATTTCACCCTGGTCCACATCGACGCCCACGCCGATCTCCGGGCCGACTATCAGGGCGATCCGCTCAGCCACGCCTGTGTCGTCCGCCGCATCGCCGAACTGCCGCAGTGCCGGACCGTCCTGCAGCTCGGCATCCGCTCCACCACCCGGGAGCAGGTCGCCTACGCCCGCGAGCGCGGCATAACGACCTGGTACGCCCGCGACATGCACGGCAAAAAGAAGTGGAAGCGCGAACTCAGGAAAGCGGTGAAGGGCGAGCGCGTCTTTTTCACCTTCGATGTTGACGGCCTCGATCCCGCCATCGTTCCCGCCACCGGCACGCCGGAGCCGGACGGGCTCGAGTGGGGCCAGTGGATGGACATTGCCCGCATCGTCTCCGCGCACGCCGACTGCGTCGCCATGGATTGCGTCGAACTTGCCCCCGCGCCCGGCCTGCACCACGCCGATTTCACCGTGGCGCGGGCGGTGTGCGAGATGATCACGATGTTTGTCATGAAAGAGGAATGATGGGTATTTTCCGAATTATTAATTCGGCTTCCCCTCCCGGTTGACATCCGCCCCGAATAATCGGACAATATATACCCCTCCGGCCCCGGTGGCCGGAGGGCTTGTTTGTGATGCGCCAAACGCAAAACTCCGCAGTCGAGAGGAACATATATGAAATTCGCCACAGTGCCGGAAGCGCTTGAGGAACTGAAGGCCGGCCGCATGCTTGTGCTGGTGGACGACGAGAACCGCGAGAACGAGGGCGATCTGGTGGCGGCGGCCGAGCTCGCCACGCCGGAAACCATCAACTTCATGGCCACCCACGGCAAGGGCTGGATCTGCCTCACCCTCGACGCCGAGGCGTGCGAACGGCTCGGCCTGCCGCAGATGGTGCGGGAAAACCAGGCCCCCCTCGGGACCGCCTTCACCATCACCATCGAGGCGCGGAACGGCGTCTCCACCGGCATCAGCGCCGCCGACCGCGCCCATACCATCAACGTCGCCGCCCGCGCCGATTCCACCGCCGCCGATCTGGTCCGCCCCGGCCACGTCCAGCCCATCCGCGCCAAGCCGGGCGGCGTGCTGGTCCGCACCGGCCAGACCGAGGGTTCGGTCGATCTCATGCGCCTGGCGGGCCTCCGGCCGGCCGGCGTCATCTGCGAAGTCATGGCCGAGGACGGCACCATGGCCAGGCTGCCGGCGCTGGAGGAATTCTGCCGGAAGCACACTATCAAGCTGCTGTCCGTCGCCCAGATAATCGAGTACCGCCGCTGCACGGAAAAGCTCATCTTCTGCGAAACGTCGGTGGACATGCCGACCCAGCACGGCCATTTCAAACTGCACGCCTACCGGTCGGACATTCAGTCGGAAACCCACCTCGCCCTCACCCTTGGCGACGACATCCATCCCGGCTCGCCCCTGTCCGGCAAGCCGACGCTGGTGCGGGTGCATTCGGAATGCCTGACCGGCGACGTGTTCCATTCGCTCCGCTGCGACTGCGGCGAACAGCTCCAGGCGGCGATGCGCATGGTGCAGGAGGCCGGGCGCGGCGTCATCGTCTACATGCGGCAGGAGGGGCGCGGCATCGGCCTCGACAACAAGCTGCGCGCCTACGCCCTTCAGGAAAAGGGCCTGGACACGGTCGAGGCCAACAACGAGCTCGGCTTCGCCGCCGATCTCCGCGACTACGGCCTCGGGGCGCAAATCCTGGCCGATCTCGGCGTGACCAAGCTGAACCTGATCACCAACAACCCCAAAAAAGTGGCCGGCCTGTCCGGCTACGGCCTGGAAATCGTCGAGCGGGTTCCCCTCGCCCTGCCCCCCCACGACGAGAACCGCCGCTACCTCGACACCAAGCGCACGAAACTCGGGCATATACTTCCAGACGACGTGCAGTGTTCCGGGCAGTGCGCCGGACAGTGCTCGGCGCATGGAGAGAAAAGTTGAAGAAGAAACAAAGGCGGATACGCAAGGAATTGCTTCCTGATTCCGCATGCCACGCTACCATCGACGGGAAGGAATATGTCATGATCCCGGTCGAGGATTTTGGCGACTGGTACGAGGATATCGAAAGCGGCGCCGTTGCGCAGTATGCCCGCCGAAATCCCGAACCGCTCATTCCGGCGGAAAAGGTGAAGGCAAAGTTGTTGCGAAACCGTGGAAAAGCTAAAAAATAGAATTTGTGTAACGCATCGAATTTTTGCTTATATTGAAAATCGTGTGTGACCGCCCGTGAGCCGCCCCCACAAGGGGGCGCGGGTAATATGGTGGCCCTACCGCCCACGCAACGACGCGATCATTTAAATTGGCGGAC
>JAVBRW010000078.1:0-7479 GCA_031547475.1 Planctomycetota bacterium | reverse complement strand
GCCCTCGGCACCATCCTTATCCCCGAAATGGTCAAGCGCGGCTACTCCAAGGAATACTCCGCCGCCATCACCGCCTCGTCGTCCCCCATCGGCATGATCATCCCCCCGAGCATTCCGATGATAGTCTGGAGTTTCGTTTCCTCCGAATCCCTGGGCGATCTGTTCCTCGGCGGCCTGGTGCCCGGCCTTCTGTTCGGCGTGTTCCTCATGGTGGTCTCCACCGTCATCTGCGTCAGGCGCGGCTACCAGGCCAGGGCGACCCGCTTCAACCTGGCGGCGTTGCGGGCGACAGCCATGGACGGCGTCATTTCCCTCATGGCGCCCGTCGTCATCATCTGCGGCATCGTCAGCGGCATGTTCACCGCCACCGAATCCGCCATGGTGGCGGTAGCCTATTCGTTCCTGATCACCTTCCTCTACTACCGCCAGCTCCACATCCGCCATTTGCCGCGCATACTGGTGAGAACGGGGAAAATCAGCGCCTCCATCATGTTCATCATCGGATCGGCCACCGCCCTGTCCTGGACCATGACCATCTACCGCATCCCGCAGGCGCTCGGCAAAGCCATACTCGCCATGTCCGGCACTCCCGACATGTTCATGTTCCTGTGCTGCGCGCTGTTTTTCGTGCTCGGAATGCTCCTGGACACCTCCACCATTATTCTGCTCATCGGCCCCATCATAGCGCCCATCATCGTCACCCTCGGCATCGATCCCATCCACGCCGGCATAGTCCTTATGGTGGTTCTGGCGACCGGCCTCATCACACCGCCCCTAGGCCTCTGCCTGTTCGTGGTGGTGACGCTGGCCAGGGTGAAGCTGGAAAGGGTGGCGTGGGAATGCGCGCCGTTCGTCATCGTCATGCTGATTCTGGCCGCGCTGATTTGGTACGTGCCCGCGCTGGTCACATTTATCCCGCGCTCGATCGCGCGTTAGAGGAATTCGCATGTCCGTCCTCATGAAAGCGTCGCTCGCCGCGCGGAAGCTGTTCGAGTTCGTCCTCGCCCTTTCGCTGTCGGTGCTGGCCTTGTCGGTGCTGGTGCAGATTGTCCTGCGGCAGGCGCTTTCGTACGCGTATCTTCCCCTGGACGATCTCGTCCCCTACGCCTTCTCGGTCAGCACCTTTGTCGGCGCCGCGCTGCTATTCGGGGAAAACGGACATATCGCCATCACCGTTTTTTCCGATCTCATGCCGGAGAAAATCCGCCGACCCGTCCGGCAGTTCGCCTGGGCGGCGGCGGCGGCGTTCCTCCTGTTCCTCCTGGTCTACGGTTACGGATTCGCGGAAAACGGCCTGCACCAGTACAGCCCGCTCCTGGGCATACGCCTGTGCTATGTGTACGCCGTCGTTCCGCTTTCCGCCCTTGCGGGCCTGTTGTTCATGGCGACCGGCGGGCGGGCGGACGATTCCGAAAATGACGGAAAGGATTGCGCATAATGGAAACAGTCGGTTTCATCGGGTTCGGCGTGATGGGCGTCCCGATGGCGGAGAATCTGATCAAGGCGGGATTCGCGGTCATCGGCCACGATTTGCTGGCCGAAAACGTCGCCAAGGTGCGGGGCGCCGCGCCCGCCGCGTCGGTGGCGGAAGTGGCGGGGAAATGCCGGCGCGTCGTCACCATGCTGCCCGATTCGCCGCAGGTCGAGGCGGTCATGTTCGGCCCCGGCGGGCTGTTGGAAAATCTGGCGCCCGGTTCCATCGTCGCCGACATGAGCACCATTTCCCCGAAGACCAGCCGCCGCGTGTTCGAGGCCGCCGCCGCCAAGGGAATCGGCGCCCTGGACGCGCCGGTGAGCGGCGGCAAAAAGGGCGCGGCGGCGGGAACGCTGTCCATCATGGCCGGCGGCAACCAGGCCGATTTCGACGCGTTTCTCCCGATATTCCGCGGCATGGGCACAACCGTCGCCCTGGTCGGCCCGGCCGGCAGCGGCCAGACGGTGAAGCTGTGCAACCAGGTGATGGTCGCCATCAACATTCAGGCGGTGTGCGAGGCGTTCAGCCTGGCCAAGGCGGAGGGGATGGACTTGGATGTGGTGCGGAACGTGCTGATGGGCGGCGCCGCCAATTCCTGGATGCTGGAAAATCTCGCCCCGCAGATGATCGCCGGCGACGCCTCCGCCGGTTTCCGCATCAACCTGCAACTCAAGGATCTCCGCCTCGCCATGGAGACGGCGTTCCAGGACAATCTCCCCCTCCCCGCCACCGGCCTGGCGACCAGCATGTATCTGGAAGCGGCCGCCCACGGCGAGCAACACAACGGAAATCAGGCGATGTATAGGGCGTATGAGAGGCTTTGCAACAGGACAATGCAATAATAATTCACAATTTACAATGCACAATTCACAATTAAGACGAAGAGTTCATTTTACCTTCCCATCAACAACAGACTGACGATGCATGTGCATCTATTGTTGATGGAAAGGTAAAATGAACTCTTCGTCTTAATTGTGAATTGTGCATTGTAAATTGTGAATTATGAATTGCTACTTCGCCGCTTCCGGATGCTTTTTCAAATAATCCTCGATCGCGGCCCGCAGGCCGTCGGTGGCGAGGTTGGAACAGTGCATCTTCGCCGGCGGCAAACCGTCCAGCGCCTGCGCCACGCTGTCGCGGGTCAAATCGAGCGCTTCCTTGATGGTCTTTCCCTTCGCCAAATCGGTCATGACCGAACTGGTGGCGATGGCGGCGCCGCAACCGAGCGTTTTCCACTTGATGTCTTCCAGCTTGCCGTCGGCCACCTTTATCGTGATGCGCATCATGTCGCCGCATTGCGGATTGCCCACTTCGCCCACGCCGTCGGCGTCGGGGATTTCCCCCGCGTTGTGCGGACTCTTGAAATGCTCCAATACTTTCGGGCTATACATTGTCCATCCACCTTTCGCAAAAATACTTCCCGCCGGACCGGCGGGCCGGAAGACTGAAAAGTTTTATCCATAAAATGCTGTCATTGTTTACGTATTAACCCGCGTTGCTCCAGGATACCTCTGCATAATACTAAACGCGTATCAGGTTGCAACTGGAGAATTGCAAAAATATCGTCACAACGGCCCGCCAATCTCCTCCCAATGCGGCAGCACCAACTCGCGGTACAGCCCGAAATACTCTTTCGCCGCCGGAATGCGCCCCGTCCGCGCCACGATGGCGGCCAGGACGGCCGAACCGAGATACGCCCGCGCCCCCGCGCCCATCCGGTTGTCGAAATTGCGGGTGCTGGTGGAAAAGACGGCCGCATTGTCCGCCACCCGCGCCTGATTGCCCATGCACAGGGAGCAGCCGGGGATTTCCAGCCGCGCGCCCAGCTTTTCGAAACACTGCAAAACGCCTTCCTGCGCCAGGCGATCGTGATCCATCCGCGTCGGCGTCGCTATCCACAAGCGCTTGACGCCGAGATGCGCGCCCGGCCCCGAAAACACTTTCGCCGCCGCGCGGAAATGACGGACCGATGTCATGCACGAGCCGATGAACACTTCGTCCACCCGCTCGCCGGCGCGTTCCGACAGCCAGGCGACATTGTCCGGGTTGTTGGGACAGGCGATGATCGGTTCGCGGATTTTCGCCAAATCCACCCGCAGCGTCGCGGCGAAACGGGCGTTGGCGTCGCGTGCCAGGAGAGACGGCTTTTCCAGCCACTCCTCCATCTCCGTCTTGCGTTTCGCCAGCGCGTCGGCGCTCCGGTAGCCGTCGGCAAGGAGGGAATCGATCAGCCTGACGCACGACTCGATATGCTCGACAACGCGCGGCAATTCCAGCCGCACGGTGGCGGCGGCGGCCGACCGTTCGGCGGACGCGTTGGCCAGCTCGAACCCTTCCTCCGCCGTCAGGCCGGCCATGCCTTCCATTTCCAGTACGCGTCCGTTGAACGCGTTCCGGTTGCCCTGCCCCGGCCGATCCAGCAGCCCCTCCTCCATCGCGAACAGCGGAACCGCATTGACCGCGTCCCGGAGCTGCATGCCTTCCGGCAAGGCGCCGGAAAATTCGACCAGCACCGATTCCGGCATTTCCACCGGCAAAAAGCCCATGGCCGCCGCCAGGGCGATAAGGCCCGATCCGGCGGGAAAGGAAACGCCGAGCGGAAAACGGGTATGGGAATCGCCGCCGGTGCCGACGCGGTCGGGCAGGATGAGCCGGTTGATCCAGGAGTGGATGATGCCGTCTCCCGGTTTCAGCGCCACGCCGCCGCGTTCGCGCATGAATTCGGCGAGGGATACATGCATCGCCTTGTCCTTGTCGGTCGGATAGGCGGCGGTGTGGCAGAACGATTGCATAACCATGGGCGCGGAGAACTTGAGGCAGGCGAGGGAGACAAGTTCGTCCCGGGTGAGCGGCCCGGTGGTGTCGGGGCTGCACACGCTGGAGATGGCCGGTTCGCACAATTCGCCCGGCAACACGCCCGCCTTGCCGGCGGCGCGGCCGACAATCTTCTGCGCCAGCGTGTATCCCTGTCCCGGCTCCGGCACCGGTACCGGCGCGACGTCGAACAGGGCGGGCGGTTCTTTCCCGATAATCGCCGCCGCCCGTTCCGTAAGCTTCCGGCCGATGATCAGATTGATTCTGCCGCCGGCCCGCCATTCGTCCGCCAGCGCGGCGGCAAAGGGGAACGCGCACAGTTCGGCGCCGCCCTCGTCCTCGATGCGGCCGGAACCGGCGGCCGGGTCGAGGCGGACGACGATTTTCTGGCCCGTCCGGAGCGCGCCCGTGTCGGCTTCGATGGGCAGGCCGCCCGAATCCCGGAAACTGGTGCGGAAAATCGGGGCGATGCGGGTGGCGATGACCACGCCGCCCCGGCGGATGTTCGGGATATGGGGAATATCGTCCCCGAGCGCCCACATGAGCGAATTGACCGCCGATTTCCGGCTCGAGCCGGTGCCGAGGGTGTCGGCGACGAATACGGGGAAAAACCCGGTCGCGGCCGCATCCCGCCGCATTTTCTCGATCGCCTGGCGCCCGCCGGGAAAGCGGGTCGCGCCCATGGACAATGCGTGGAGCGGGATGTCCGGCCGGGTGCCGACCTCGCGGGCGGGCGACAAATCGTCCGTGTTCACCTCGCCGTCCACCTTGTAGACGACGAGGCGGAGGCATTCCGGAACCGGCGGCCTGGACGCGAACCATTCGCCCGCCGCCCACGTTTCGATGAGCCGGCCGGCGAGCGCGTTGCCCGCCTTGTGCATTTTTTCCACTTCCGAAACGGCGTCGCCGGCCAGGATGCAGCCGGACAGCGCCCGCACCGCCATCGGGTCGAGATGCGCGTCTTCCATGCACGCCAACAGGGGCGGAATATTGTACCCGCCGCCCATGGCGCCCAAAAGTTCGATTGCCAATTCGGGAGGCAGGATGTCTACAACCGGTTTGCCGTAGGCGATGTCGGACAGGAAATTCGCCTTGATTTCAGCGGCCGGATCGACGCCGCCCGGCACCCGATCGGCCAGGAGCGCGACCAGATTCTCGTCGCCGCCCGGCATGACTGTTTGCCCTTCCGTCAGGCAAAGACAAACAAGGGCGGTTTCTTCCCGATTCAGCGGAAGCGGCGGAATTCCCAGCTTTTCCCTATCCGATTCTTGTTGACGATAATGGCTGAACATGGCGATTCCCCCGCGCCGAAAATAATGAAATCATCCCGCTATTGTAGCGTTTTTCCACCTTTTGGAAAGAGGATTGACCGGCCGCGCCGGAAGGGCGTTGCGATTTTTGATGAAAGTTGATCGAATGGACTATTGCAATTGGTTCGCAAAATTGTAAAACTTGTATCAAGGTTCCGGCGACGCTTTCGGGGGAAACGCGCCGTTCAGTTAATCCACATTCAGACGGTAATCATATTGAACAAGAAAATCAACCAACACCACCGCTTGCCGCGCGCCGCCGCCCTTGATTGGGTGAGGCGGATCGGTTTGTGGTTGACGTTGATTCCGCTGCTCGCCGCCGCCGCTCCGGCCGGCGAAACCACGCGGCCTGCCGGCGCGCCCGACCCCGCTCCGACCGCGCTTATCGAACTCGACGGCACCGGCTCGGAAAACCCGGACGGCGGCACCATGAGCTACATGTGGACGCAGATCGAAGGACCGAAAGTCGAACTGTCCGATCCGGTCGCCGCCAAACCCTATTTCCGCACCGGAAAGCCGGGCCTCTACCGCTTCCAGCTCGTGGTCACCGCCAACGGGCTGCAATCCGACCCGTTCGTCGTCGAAATAATGATCGAGCGCGACAACCAGCCGCCCATTGCCAAAGGCCCCAAGGAAATGCGGGGCGAAGTCGGCAAACGCCTCGAAGTCGACGGCCGCGAATCGTTCGATCCGGAAGGAAGCAAGCTTACCTACCGCTGGCGCTCGCTCGATCCCAGCCTCGCCATTCCCTTCGAGGCGCAAAGCGGCCCCGTCCTGTTGTTCGAACCGAAAACCGACGGCGTGTTCCAGGTCGAACTGGTCGTGTCGGACGGCGAAGCGGTCAGCCAGCCGTGGATCACCACCCTCACGATCAAGCCGCGCCCGCGCCCGCCGGTCGCCATCGCCAAGGCGATTCCCCGCGAAATCCCCACCGCGCCGCAACCGGAACAGGCGATGATGCCGCCGTCCGGCGCCCGGCCCGTCGCCCGCATCGAAGGCCCGGCCGTCGCCAAACTCGGGGACCGCGTCATGCTCGCCGCCAACGGCAGCCGCGGCTCCGAAGGCGCCAAGCTCGAATACCTGTGGCGCCAGACCTCCGGCCCGTTCATCAGCGATTTCGAGCTCCTGCACGACGGCGCCGCCGAACGTTTCAAGCCAGCCCGCGCCGGCGATTACGAGTTCGAACTCATCGTCTCGGACGGCAGGCAGGAATCCGAACCCGTTCTCCACAAGCTCAGGATCGTCAACGAATCCGATCCGCCGGTGGCGGTGGTGGTGGCGCCGACCCGGGCCATGCCCGGTTCCCTGGTCAAGCTGGACGCCACCCAATCGTACGATCTCGAAGGCTCGTCCCTGACCTATCGCTGGCGCCAGATCGGCGGTCCCAAAGTCACCCGCTACCTCATAGACGACAAAATCGGCGACGCCGCCCCCGCCTTCCATCCGCCGAGCGCCGGCGTCTATTCGTTCGAGCTCATCGTCTCCAACGGCAGGATGCAATCCAAACCGATCGAAATCGACATCGAGGTCGGCGACGCCAAGCGGCCGCCCAACCTGACCATCACCGGCCCGGAAGTGTGCAACATCGGCGACCAGCTCGTCCTGACCGCCGTGGCCGACAACGCCGAGGGCAGGAACCTGTCCTTCGCCTGGCGCCAGGTCGAAGGCCCGGCCGCCGCCATGCAGCCGGCCAACGGCCCGCGCGCCAACGTCTCGGCGCCCATTCCCGGCCGCTACGTGTTCGATCTCTCCGCCATCGAGGCGGGAAAAGTGGTGGCTTCGGCCAGGCGCACGCTGGAAGTGTTCCAGTCGCCCGGCAGCCGCCCCGCCGCCGCCGCCCAGCCGCCGCAATTGCCGCCGCCCATGGTCGTCAAAGCCCCG
>JAVBRW010000451.1:0-12542 GCA_031547475.1 Planctomycetota bacterium | reverse complement strand
GCCCTCGTTTCGCAAACGGAATCCTGAATTCGAAACCGGTTCGCCATTGAAACGAGGGCGGCCACAAGGGCCGCCCCTACCGTCGATCGCGGTGTTTCACGATAGATTCACGATTGGAAAAAACCGCGCAGCGACGGCACTTTTTCCATATTCAGAATGCGCTCCAGCGCGGGCTTCGCCTTGTCGCCCATCGCCATCCGCGCCGCCACCACCGCCTTGTCCATCACCGCGTCCGCGCTCATCGGCGCGCCGACGCTCCCCGACGCGTCCGGCACCTCCAGGCTGAACTTCTCCCCGGACACGGTGGTGACAATCATCTCGCAACCCCAATTCTTCGGATAGCGGGCGGTAAACACGTCGTCCGCCGCCACCTTCACCCGTTTCAACAACTCGCCGACATCCGGCCGGGAAATCGCCGCCGGCTCGAACTGCCCCAGCCCCACCTCGCCGTCGATAATCGCGCACGCCACCACGTACGGCGTCGAAAACTTCGCGTCCGACGGCAGCTTCGGATCCAGGCTCGGAGCCGTGCAGCCGACCTGCATGTACCCGACCTTGTACGTCTTGACCAGAATATTGTCGATCTTGTCGGCGGTCAGCGAATGTTCGCGCCGCAGCCTGAGCGCCGCGTCAATCGCGCAGTGCGTGCTCCGGCAGCACGGATACGGCTTTTTGTCAAGATAAAGCACCTCGTACCGCTCGCCCAATCCCGCATGCACCAGCGAAAAATCCGGAGCGTCCGACATGGCGCGGTACAGGCTCCCGTCCTTGGCGTCGAGAATGTTCACCGGCCCCGTCATGCCCGCGCCCGCCAGCACCGCCGACTCCATGCCGCTCATGGCCGCGTGGGCCGGGTGCATCGGCTTGTTGGTGGCGCCGTCCTCGAGAAAAGACCACAGCCCGAACGACTGCGTGCCGGCCAGCCCGAGCGCATGGAGCGACTTCCCTGCCGACAACCCCATCACTTTCGCCGTGGCGATGGCGCCGCCGAAAGTGCCGGCCGTCGCCGTGACGTGCCAGCCCTTCTCCCGGTGGCTCGACACCCCAAACCCCATGCCGATGCGGGACATGATTTCGTACCCGCAGATCACCGCCTCGAGAAATTCCTTGCCGCTCCGCCCCAGCCGTTCCGCCATCGCCCACGCCGCCGGGATGACCACCGTGCCGATATGCGTTTTGGAGCGGACGTGGACGTCGTCCAGCTCGAGCGTGTGGCCCATCATGGCGTTGACATAGGCGGCGCGAAACGCCGACAGCCTGCCGCCGCCGCCCCATACCTCCACCGATTCGCAGCCCTTCTCCAATTCGCCGAACGCTTTTTTGACGCTGGCGACCTGCGCGTCGTCCCTGGCGCCGATGGCCACGCCCACCGTGTCCAAGACGCACAGCTTCGCAGCCTCCACCGCTTCCTTCGGGACGGATTCGAGCTTGAGCGCGGCGCTGTACTCGGCAAGTTTTTCCAGATGGCTCATGTTGTTTTCCCCGTATAAAAATTTAAGATTGCAGATTGTAGATTTAAGATTTATTCCTATAAGAAACGCATGCAACAGGAATAAATCTTAAATCTACAATCTGCAATCTTAAATGGTCGTTCTCCGCGTTTTACGCATTCTTATAGAAATTGATAAGGCATCCGTCGATGAGAATCTTCCGCTCGTCGTCGGTCAGATCGCCCAGCGACATTTCGAACTTCTCGATCGTGCCGCCGATGACGTAGGCGTCGATCTTCGCCGCCTTCGATTTGATCGCCTCGCGGATGTTCGGGACGAAAACATAGGCGTCGTTGGCGAATTTCGGATCGCCCGCCATGACGAACGGGAGAATGCCCCAGTTGATCAGGTTGGACCGGTAACGCTTGGTCGCGTATTCCTTCGCGATGTTGGCCCAGGTGCCCAGCACCTTCTGGCAGCTCGCCGCCTGCTCGCGGGCCGAACCGTCGCCCGGCTTGACGGCGAACACGGCGCTGCCGATACCGACCTTTTTCGGATCGATCTGCACGCCTGCCGCCTTCGCCGCCTTTTCGAAAACGGCGATCAGTTCGGCGTTCCCTTCGGCCGGGTTCTTTCCCGCCTCGCGGGCGACTTCCAGCTTCTGGACCGCCTTCGCCTTGCCGACGTAGGCCGGATCCTTCCTGGACAGGGTGAACTCGGACAGGCGGAGCGGGTTGGAGCGGTAGGACGACGTTTCGCCGGACGGGATGAGCTCGTCCGTCGTCGTGACCGGATCGGTGATGAAGGACGCGACCTTGAGGAGAATGTGATCGGTCAGGTTCGGCATGGCCGGCCAGTCCGCGATGTTGGGGCCGAACTGGAGCGGCACTTCCGGCTCCGCCTTGCCGAAGCGGTCCAGCACGCGGTTCTTGTACACTTCGCCGTTGAAGTGGTAGGGGTGCTTGCCGTACTTCGGGGAACTTTCGGTCGCCGAGATCAGCACGCCGCCGTTGGCGGCGGTGGCGGCGATGGAGCGGGCGTCCATCAGCGCGACGCCGGCGATCTGCCGGTCGCCCGGCTTCGAGCCTTCGCGGTTCGGGAAGTTGCGGGTGGTGTGGCGGATGGACAGGGCGCCGTTGGCCGGCACGTCGCCGGCGCCGAAGCACGGGCCGCAGAAGGCGGAGCGGAAAATCACGCCCGAGTTCATCAATTGTTCGACAATGCCGTCGTGGACCAGCGCGACGTAGGTGGGCTGGCTGGACGGGTACACGCTCATCGAGAAGCGGTCGTTCCCCGGCGTTTTGCCGGACATGATGTCGGCGACGGCGCAGACGTTGGCGAAGGTGCCGCCGGAGCAGCCGGCGACGATGCCCTGATCGACATGGATGCCGTCCGCCTTGATCTTGTCCATCAGGTTGAATTCGACCTTGCCGCCGAACTGCTTCTTCGCGTCCGCCTCGATGGCGGCGAAAATATCCTTCGCGTTCTTCTTGACCTCGGCGATGGAGTAGACGTTGGACGGGTGGAAGGGAAGCGCGATCATCGGCTCGACGGCGCCCAGATCGACCTCGATCATGCCGTGGTAGTAGGCGACCGCGCCGGGGGCGATTTTCTTGTAGGCGTCCTTCCGGCCGTGGGCGTCGAGATAGGCCTCGACCTGCTCGTCCGTCGCCCAGATGGAGCTGAGGCAGGTGGTTTCGGTCGTCATGACATCGATGCCGTTCCGGTACTCGACGTCCAGGCTGGCGATGCCGTCGCCGACGAATTCCATCACCTTGTTCTTGACATAGCCGTTGGCGAACACCTTGCCGATGATGGCGAGGGCCACGTCCTGCGGCCCGACGCCCGGTTTCGGCGCGCCGCGGAGGCAGACGCCGACCACGTCCGGCCGCTTGACATCGTAGGTGCGGCCGAGAAGCTGTTTCGCCAGCTCGCCGCCGCCTTCGCCGATGGCCATGGTGCCGAGGGCGCCGTAGCGGGTGTGGCTGTCGGAGCCGAGAATCATGCGACCGCCGCCCGCCATCATTTCCCGCATGTACTGGTGGATGACGGCCAGGTGGGTCGGCACGTAGATGCCGCCGTATTTCTTGGCGGCCGAGACGGCGAACATGTGGTCGTCCTCGTTGATGGTGCCGCCGACCGCGCACAGGCTGTTGTGGCAGTTGGTGAGGACGTAGGGGACGGGGAACCGCTTCATGCCGCTGGCGCGGGCGGTCTGGACAATGCCGACATAGGTGATGTCGTGGGAGGTCATGCAGTCGAACTTGAGCATCAGATCGTCCATGTTCCCCGACGTGTTGTGCTTTTCCATGATCGACCAGGCCATGGTGTTTTTCATGGCGGCGCCCTTGTCCGGGGCCGAACCCGTCATTTGCTTGACGCGGGCGGCGGCTTCCGCGTTGTCGGGAACGATGTCCTTGCCGTTGACCAGATACACGCCGGTGTCGTACAGTTTCATCAAAAATCCTTTCTTACGTGCCAAAACAAGACGGGTTTACAGTTCTCGTCGGAAATCGACTCATCAATTCTTCGCGGCGGAAACGAGGTAGGCGTGGGTCGACGGCGGAACCAGCTTCGCCACCTCGTCCCACTTGCCCCGGAGGCACAGCGAGCGCACCCGGGCGCCGGTCACCGGCGCGCCGCCGATTTCCAGCCGATCCACCTCGATCACCTCTATTCCCTTGCCCGACAGCGCCCGCCGCAGAGACGGCCCCCGGGCGA
This sequence comes from Planctomycetota bacterium, assembly GCA_031547475.1. Taxonomy (GTDB): domain Bacteria; phylum Planctomycetota; class SZUA-567; order SZUA-567; family SZUA-567; genus JAJBSZ01. The sequence continues at coordinate 8,391 of JAVBRW010000451.1, read as the reverse complement.
GCGCCGCCGCGACGGACGGTTTACGCCCGACGTAGCGGCGGACAATCCCGAGCGGCCCGGCTATGCCGTCGGCGAACAGCGCCGTGTCGAGATCCCGCCGCACGTTCTCGGCCAGCCTTTCCTCGGCGAAAAAATCCGGGAAAGCGTGGGGCGGTATGAAATATTGGCCGGCCGGCTGGACCACGACGTTTTCGAGGTGGCGGGTGCCGGCGAGGGCCAGTTGGCGCCTTGTCTCGCACGGCAGCTCCCTTTCGCCCGAGTCGGCGGTCAGGAACACATGGACAATGTCGCAGTCTCGGGCCGCCGTTTCGATCAAGTGGAGATGGCCGTTGGTGAACGGATCGCAGTTCGCCACCACGCAGCCGGCGACGCCCGCCTTCGGCTTTTCGAGCGAGCGGACGTAGCGGGCGAGCCCGCCCCTGGCGTTCTCCATCAGGACGGCTTCGCCGGTCCGCGCCACTTCGTGAAAGCCGAGGCTGGAAAACACGCGCCGGGCGCGGGGCGGGGCGAACAGGAACAGGCGGTTCCGCCCCAGTTCGGCGGCGCGGTTCACCACTTCGCTCACCGCCGCGGCGGCCAGGCCGCATCCCTGGTGGGTCCAGGCCACCGCGACATAACGGACCAGGTTGCCGTCCAGCGAGGCGGTCGCGACGATTTCGTCCCCGTCGAGGACGAGAACGGTGAAATCGACGCCGCCCCCGTAATCGAATCCCTGCCGCTCGAGAAAACGGCCAAGCCGTTCAAGGGCGGCGCCCCTGAACGGATGGCCGTAGCGAATCTCGAGACCGGCGGTGTCCATCGATCCGTCAATCCTCCACCTGCCGGATGAGATCGATGATGGAGCCGTCGCGGTAGGTGACGATGCCGACTATGCGATCGCTGAATTTCACCGGATCGAATTTGCCGACGATGGAGTTGGCGGTTTTCAGCAGTTCGTCCATGGTGGTGGTCCGGATGCCGCCCCCTTCCAGCTTTTCCTTGAGCTGCGGCCGGTTCGGGTTGACGGCGATGCCCCGGTCGGTGACGACGACGTCGACCGTCTTGCCGGGCGTGACCATGGTGCCGACCTTGTCGACGATGCAGGGGATGCGGCCCCGGGTCAGCGGACAGACGACGATGGCGACCGAGGCGCCGTACGAGGTGTCCGGATGGCCGCCGATGGCGCCGCGGATGACGCCGTCCGAGCCGGTCAGCACGTTGACGTTGAAATCGGTGTCTATTTCCAGCGCCGACAGGACGACGACGTCGAGCTGGTTGACCGCCGTGCCTTCGCCCGAGGGGCTGGCGTAGTAGCCGGCCGAGATCTGGTGGTGGAACCGGTTGTTTTTCAGCGAATCCGCCGCTTTCAGATCGAACGACTGGACGTCGAGGATGCGCTTGACCAGGTTTTCCTCGTACAGATCGACGATGGAGCCGGTGATCCCGCCGAGGGCGAACGTCGCCTTGATGTTGCCGGCGATCATCTTGTCGCGGAGGAAACGGGCCACCGCGAGCGAGGCGCCGCCGGTGCCGAGCTGGAACGAGAAGCCGTTCTCGAACCGGCCGCTGTGCTCGATGACCTGCGCCGCCGCTTCGGCGATGAGCAGTTCCTTCGGGTTCTGGGTGAAGCGGGTGGCGCCGGACATGATGCCGGCCGGATCGCCGATTTCGTCCACCACCACCACGTAGTCGACGTCGACTTCGGGGATGGAGAAGGGGACGTTCGGGTAGGCCACGATGTTGTTGGTGATGATGACGGTGTTTTTGGCGTACTGGGCGTCGGTCTTGGCGTAGCCCATGGAGCCGCACTTGATGCCGGATTCCTTGTCGCGGGTGTAGCCGTTGGCGTTCCCCTGCGGATCGCAGGACGGGGCGCCGAGGAAGGCGACGTCGATGGCGAGTTCGCCCTTTTCGATGGCGAAGGCGCGGCCGCCGTGCGAGCGGAACACGACCGGCACGTCCATGAGGCCCCGCGAAATTTCCTCCGCCAGTTCGCCCCTGAGGCCGCTCGTCTCGATGCGGCGGATGACGCCGTTTTTGATGTGCCTGATCAGCGGGGCGTGGCAGTCGGTCAGCGACGACGCGGCCAGGACCAGGTTTTTGAAGCCCATGTCGGCCAGCTTGTCGATCACCATGTTGACGATGTAGTCGCCGTTCCTGAAATGGTGGTGAAAGGAAACGGTCATGCCGTCCTTCAGCCCGGTGGCGGTGATCGCCTCCTCGAGGCTCGGCACTATCTTGTTATGGTATTTCTCCCGTTCGGCGCGGGAGTGGGGCTTCCGGGCTATCTTTTCCGGAGCGAACACTCCGTGCAGGCCCTCCATCTCGTCCAGGTGGGGGATTGTGGCGGTGTCGATGTTCATAGCAATCTCTCCTGTGCCATCAATGAATCGCGCCGACGGCGCGGGCGAGTTCCAGAACGTTCCGGGCGCGATCGACGATGGGCTTGTCGACCATCTTGCCGTTGAGGGAAATGACGCCGGAGCCTTTTTTCTCCGCTTCCTTGATCGCGTCCATCACCGCCAGCGCCTTCTCGATTTCCTTCTCGGTCGGGGTGAACACCTCGTGGATGATTTTCACCTGGCGGGGGTTGACGATGGATTTGCCGTCGAAGCCGAGCTGCTTGATGAGCATCGTCTCCTTCCTGAGCCCTTCCTCGTCGTTGACGTCGGAGAACACCGAGTCGATGGCGTCGATGCCGGCGGCGCGGGCGGCCTGGAGGATCATGCTGCGGGCGAACAGGAGTTCGACCCCGTCGGGGGAGCGGGTGGTGCGGAGATCGGTGACGTAATCCTCGGCGCCGAAGGCGATGGCGATCAGGCGGTGGCTGGCGAAGGCGATTTCCTTGGCGTTCAGCACGCCGGCGGCGCTTTCGATGGCGGCCATCATGCGGGTGGAGCCGATCGGCACCTGGATGGTGCGCTCGATTTTCTCGATAAGCGCCTCGCATTCGCGGACGTCTGCCGCCGATTCGGTCTTCGGCAGGCGGACGATGGCTTTCTGGGTGCGGACGACGGCCAGCAGATCGTCGACCCCGAGCTTGCTGGACGGCGAATTGACGCGGACGACCAGTTCCTTCCCTGGGTAGTCCAAAGAGCGGAGCGCCTGGAACACGAGGAAGCGGGCGCTGTCCTTTTCGTTCACCGACACCGAGTCCTCGAGATCGAACATGACGCAGTCGGACTTGTATATGCCGGCGTCCTTGATCATGGCCGGGTTGTTGCCCGGCACGTACAGCATGGTTCTGCGCAGTTGTTTGCTCACGGCATTGTCCCCCATTCGTAATAGTCGACGCCGCAGGCGCGGTGCGCGGCGGTCAGGACCCGGGCGCGTATGGCGCAGTCCAGCGCCCCCTTGTCGACAGCCTTGACCCGCGCCTTTTTGATGGCCAGGCTCTGGAGCGTTTCGGTGATGACGTGCCTGATCTGGCGGCCGAAGCGCTTGTCCACCGTGCTGTCGAGCTCGATGTCGATATCCTGTGTGTCGCCCGGCTCGATGGTGACCATGATGTCCGAGGACTCCATGGTGCCGGCCACGCCGACGCTTTTCACATCCATGATGGCTCCTTTGTCCTAAACGTTTTCGTGTCGAAGAGTCAAATGCCCAGCAATCCGGCCGCCGCCGTTTTCGTCATGTGGTCGATGTGTTCCTGCGGTATGCCGTTGTCGAGAAGATATTGGAGATACTGTTCCAGCGCGTTTTCCCACGGCGGGTTTTCCACCTGGCCGCCGTCGGTGCTGATGAGGATGTTCTTGTACCCGACCGTGCGCACCGCTTCGAGGTTGTCCGCCAGGTTCGACTTGTAGACGCCGTGGCCCATGGGCTGGGCGAAGCAGTGTTCGAGGAGCACGTCGTAGTCGCGGGCGATTTTCACCTGATCCTCGAGCGTCATGCCGACCAGCCAGAATTCCGGGTGGTTGACGACGATTTTGTCGATGCCGGCTTTTTTCGCCTCTTCCACCACCACGAAAATCTCGGCCGGCGCCAGATGGGCGGTGGCGAGAATGCCGCCGTTGTCCTTGACGATGCGGAATATTTCCCGGAGCGGCGGGACCACCTTGCCGCCGGCGACGCAGTCGATGCCGCCGGACGCGGGCTTTTTGTCGTGGTTGACCACATGGTTGGTCGCGTGGGTGGTGGGGAGCCAGACGATTTTGGCGCCCAGCTTGAAGGCCGACTCGACCGCCGCCGGGTTGAGGCCGCCGACCGCCTTGTTGAGGACGATGCCGCCGTACATTGTGAAGTTTTCGGCGCCCAGCACTTCCTTCGCATAGAGGTTGGCGAGGTAGGCGCGGTTCATGGTCACGCCGTGGTGGGATTTGATGGCGACCGCGCGGGCGCCGGCCTTGACCGCCGCCCTGGCCAAATCGAAATCGGTGTACCGCCTTTCCCGGATGTCCGGGGCGGTGTGGATGTGCAGATCGATAATCCCTTTCAGCGACGCTTTCGCCATGGAAAACTCTCCCTCGTCATTTTATGTCGTGACCGGACGCGCGGTATTCGGGCGGCGCGCACCTCCCCGGCGGGAACGCCGTTCGTCCCGCACCCCATACAAGCAGCGTACACTATCCAGTTACTGGACAGTCAAGGGCAAATTCGGCAAAAAAATGGTTTTATTGATTTTTCTTCACTTCGATTTCGAGTCGGGTGACGAAATCCTCTTCGTCCGAGGCGGAAAACTCGTCGATAAGCTTTTCCTCGTAGCCGTCGCCGGCCAGGATCAGCTTGTTGATGCGGATATATTCCTTGGCCCGGTTGTACAGGGAATGGCGGTTTTCGTCGCCGCCGAACGCGTGGGCGACCAGGTAGAGGCCGGCCGGCTTGGCGCCGTTGGCGCCCGAGACAGTCTTGCAGTACAGGCGGCGCGCCACCCCCCAATCTCCCGAAACCAGGCTGGCGTGGGCCATTTCAACGCAGGCGGGGTAGCCCGGCTTTATCCCGTTCTCTTCGGCGAACAGGTGGAAGGCGGTGATGTCTTCGTGCAAACTTTGGCCGGGGGATGCCGCCACATCCGGGCCGAACAAGACGCTTTCGGCCGGGCGTTGTTCGAGTTCTATCGTTTCGTCCCCGATCCGCAGGGCGGAACCGATCATGTTTTTGCGAAGCTGGATCAGCTTTCTGTTTTCCTCCAGCCGGCGTATCTCCTCGTCCAGGGAACGCTCCTGCTCTCCCAGGCTGTCGAGAATGCGGCGGGGCGAACGGGTGGAGAGGATGTCCTTGATGTCTTTCAGCGGAAAGCCGATTTCGCGGAGGGCAAGGATGACGCGGACGATGGCAAGCTGGCGGGTCGAGTAATAGCGGTAGCCGTTGGCGCCGACCCGATCGGGAACGATCAGGCCGCACTCGTCGTAGAAGATGAGATTTTTGCGCTTGATTCCCGACAAGCGGGAGAAATCGCTTATGGAAACCAGCTCTTCTTCCCTGTCCATTCACACATCTCCAATAGGCGGCTCCGCCACGTTCGATTATAGGTTCCGGCGGCTTCCGTGCAACCCATTCCCGAAGGCGGATTGCCCCCGGCAAAGGTAAAAAACGGGAAGGGCGGGCGGATGTGAAATTACGCGGATATGCACTGAAATTTTTGTGAAATGGGATGCGGGCGGAAATGAAACCGCTCCCTTTTTCGAAATGGGGCGGATAACAATATTCGCCAACGCATTGAAGATATTGTATACTGTTCTTGAAAAAGGAGGAATGCCATGCACCATACCGACGTGCAATTCGCCATCGGCAAGGAAAAAGTCACCGCGTCCATTCCCAATCTCATGGCCGTCGTCGCCCCGAAGCCGGTGCCTGCGGTGCCGGACGCGCGGGCGGAAATACGCCGCGCCCTGGCGAACCCGATCGGCAGCCCGACGCTTTCTGCCCTGGCGAAGGGAAAGCGAAGTGCGGCGATTGTCGTCAACGACATCACCCGCCCCTATCCCGGCGGCCTGATGGTGGAGGAGCTGACCCGAGAACTCGCGCTGGCCGGTCTCCGGGACGAGGACATCTGCCTGGTCGTCGCCTACGGCACCCACCGCGTCAATACCCAAGAGGAATTGATCGGCATGTTCGGCGAAGAGGTGGTGCGGCGGTTCCGTTTTGTCCACCATCGCGGGCAGGACGAAAGCACGCTGGTCTCCCTCGGTTTCACCAAGGGCGGCGTCGAAGTGACGCTGAACAAGGAATTCGCCCGGGCCGATTTGAAAATCGTCACCGGCCTTATCGTTCCCCACCAGTCCGCCGGTTTTTCCGGCGGGCGGAAAAGCGTGCTGCCCGGCATTTGCGGCCTTCCGACCCTGAAGCTGCACCATTCGTTCCCCATCCGCCCGAACCGGCCCGCCATGGGCTGGATGGACGGCAACGCGTTTCATGAAGAATCGCTGGAAGCGGCCAAGATCGCCCGGGTCGATTTCATGATCAATTCGGTGGAAAACATGGAGCGGGGCATTGTCGCCGTCGTCGCCGGCGACATCGACGCCGCGCACCGGAAAGGCGTGGATCTGTGCCGGAGCATCTGGTCGGTCGATTTGGCGGAAAAGGCGGACGCGGTCATCGTGTCGCCGGGCGGCTATCCCCGCGACATCGATCTCTACCAGTCGCAGAAAGCCATCGCCTGCGGCGAACTGTCCTGCAAGCCGGGCGGGCGCATCATCCTCTGCGCCGCCACCCAGGAGGGCGCCGGCAAGTTCGCCAAGCTGCTGGCCGACGCGTCCGATCCGCAGGAAGTCATCGACAAATACACCAATGAAGGCTATACCGCCGAATCGACGGCCAAAGCCTACATGACCGCCCGCGCCTTGAAGAATTTCAAGGTCGGCGTCGCCTGCAGCACGCTGACGAAAGCCGAGGCGAAGGCCATTTTCATGGACGCCTACGCCAGCATCGACGAAGCGATCGCCACCGTTCTCGCCGAGGCCGGCCCGGACGCGACCTTCCTCGCCATCCCGAACGCGGCGGAGATGATTATCACGCGGCGGGGGGAGTTGTAGGATTGGTGAACGTGCCAATTCTTCCCGTGCCGTTCCGGCTTGCCAAGAGCGGTCATTTTGAATATGGTTGGTACGTAGGCCTTTTCAATGAATCGAGGAATTGAACGATGAATGCGATGCACAAAATGGGAAAAGAGGAGCGCGCTCAACTTTTTGACCAATATTTGGAAATGTGCGACGCCGGAAACAGGGAAAAGGCGGACGATATATTGATCCGTATTCCGCTAAGTCCCTGGTTGGCTAAAGTGGTTAAAAAACGACTCGGTATTCAATACATGCGGGAAGCCGGTTTCAACCTTTCCGATGCGGTGGACGCATTCGGTATGGAATGGCTTGATGGATAATTCGCATATTCATTCGCTTGTCTTGCGCTTTCAGGCGATAAACGAATCCAGGAAGAGTCTGAACGAGCGCAACGGCCACAAAAAGTATTTACGGCAGATCGAACGTGCCGCGAGCCTGTTCCACGTCATTGCCGAGTCGAGTGATTTTGCTGAGTGCCTTGCGGTTATCGAAATAATGCAGGAATACGATCTCAACTTTCTTGCGCAAACCGACAATGAGCACAAAAATATACTGGCGAGCATGGACCGGCTCCGCATCGGTGAAATCCACTACCGCGCCCTCGTCGACGCGCCTGGCTGGTACCACCGCCTCATAGTCGAAGGATTCCAGAAAAGCGAGTGTTTTGAAAAGGGAACCTTGCCCCGCGACAGCATGCAGCGGGCGCTGGCCAGCCACCTCCAGCACGTCAAATCGCGCAATTCCATCATGCTTCACGCCGAGGAAAAAGAGCTGGTCGCCGCGCAGACCGAGCTGGTCGAAACGATGATCGGACGGTACACGCAAATGCAGCGCGACGTGGTCGATGCGCATTCGGAAAAACCATCGGGGGAATAACGGTTCTCTCTGGCGTTCCCCGGCGCGATGTGCAAAATAGCCGCGGGTGAACGGTGCGGTTTCACGGATCGCTCCTGGAGAAGCCATGGAAAATATTCGCAATATCGGATTCCTGTTGTTTCCCGACATGCTGCAGTTGGACTTCACCGGTCCGTACGGCGTTTTCGCCCAGGTGCCGTATGTCACCCTCCACCTGGTCGCCAAATCCCTGGCGCCGGTGACGTCGAGCGATCGCCTCGTTTTCCAGCCCACCGCCACCTTTGGCGATTGCCCGAAGCTCGATATCATCGTCGTCCCCGGCGGCGGCGGCGTCGAGGCGGCGATGGCGGACGCGCGAACGCTGGATTTCGTCCGCAACGCCGCCCTTGTCTGCCAGTACGTGACCTCGGTGTGCACGGGATCGCTCGTCCTCGGCGCGGCCGGCCTGCTGCGGGGGCGGCGCGCCACCACCCACTGGCAGTCGTTCGATCTCCTGCCGCTGGTCGGCGCCAAGCCGGTGCGCGAGCGGGTGGTGGTCGACGGCAATCTGGTGACGGCG
>JAVBRW010000247.1:0-5494 GCA_031547475.1 Planctomycetota bacterium | reverse complement strand
CGCTTGCCCAGGCCGGATTCGGAGATGGTGAGAACCGAGCAGTCCGGCGCCACCACCATAAGGCCGATGCAATAGTCGCCGTCCTGCAAATTCATACCGTTGACGCCCGCGGCCGAACGGCCCATCGACCGAACATCCTCTTCGTTGAAGCGGCAGGCCAAACCTTCGTGCGAGGCGAGGATCAGCTCGTCCTTGCCGCTGGTCATGACCACACCGATCAGTTCATCGCCGTCGGCGATGTTCACCGCCCGAATGCCGCCCTTTTTCGGATGCTGGAAAGCGGAAAGGACGGTTTTCTTGATCACGCCCTGGCGTGTCGCCATGACGAGGAAATGCTCGTCGTCGAACGACCGCACCGGCACCATGGCGGAAATTTTCTCGCCCGTGTCCAGCGACAGAACGTTGTGAATGGAACGGCCCTTTGCGGCGCGGCCCATTTCCGGCACGTCGTAAACCTTGAGCCAATGGACCTGGCCCTTGGTGGTGAAGAACAGGATGTAGTCGTGGGTCGAACCGACGAACAGATGCTCGATGAAATCGCCGTCCTTCAGCCCGGAACCGGTGACGCCCTTGCCGCCCCGACCCTGTTTCCGGTAGACGTCGAGGGCCATGCGCTTCAGGTAGCCGTCGTGCGACACCACCACCGCCATTTCCTCGTCGGCAATCATGTCCTCCAGGGAAATGTCTTCGGCGGCGGCGACGATTTCGGTGCGGCGGGGATCGCCGTACTTTTCGATCAGTTCCAGGCAGTCTTCGCGGATTATAGCCGTGACCAGGTTGCGATCGGACAGGATGGCCTTGTAATCGGCGATCTTTTTGAGAAGTTCGGCGTATTCGTCTTCCAGCTCCTTCCTCTGCAAACCGGTGAGGCGGGACAGGCGCATTTCGAGAATGGCGCTGGCCTGGATCTCGGAAAGGGCGAATTCGTTCCGCAAAGCCTGGCGCGCGTACGGCACGTCGGGCGAATTGCGGATAATGTCGATGACCTTGTCGATGTTGTCGAGGGCCTTCAGCAAGCCTTCGAGAATGTGGGCGCGCGCCTCGGCCTTGTTCAGGAGGTAGACGGTGCGGCGGCGGATAACTTCGAACCGGTGATCGCGGTAGCATTCCATCATCTGCTTGAGGTTCAGCGTCTCGGGCCTGCCCTTGACCAGCGCGATATTGTTGACCGAAAAGTTGGACTGGAGCGGGGTCAATTTATAGAGCTGGTTGAGGATGACGTTCGAATCCTCGCCCACCTTCAGCTCGATGACGATGCGGATGCCGTCCTTGTTCGAGTAGTCGTGGATGTTGGCAATGCCGTCTATGCGGCCTTCCTTCACGACATCGGCGATTTTCTCGACCAGCGTTCCCAGATTGACCTGGTAAGGAATTTCGGTGACGACGATGGACTGGCGGCCGTTCTTGGCCGTCTCGATATGGCAGCGGGCTCGCATGGTGACTTGGCCGCGGCCGGTGTGGTAGGCTTTGTGAATGCCGTCCCGGCCGCAGATCATGCCGCCGGTGGGGAAGTCCGGGCCGGAAACATGTTTGATCAAATCCTTGATCGTGGAGTCCGGGTTGTCCAGGAGCGCGATAATGCCTTTGCAGACTTCCTTGATGTTATGGGGCGGCATGGAGGTGGCCATGCCGACGGCGATGCCGGTGGCGCCGTTCAGGAGAAGCAGCGGTGCCTTGGCCGGCAAGACCACGGGTTCGCTGGTCGAACCGTCGTAGTTCTCGGCGAAGTCAACGGTGTCCTTGTCGAGATCGGCCAGCATTTCGCCGGTGATTTTCGCCATGCGGCACTCGGTATAACGCTGCGCCGCCGCTGGATAGCCGTCGATGGATCCGAAATTGCCCTGCGGGTCGACCAGCGGATAGCGGACCGAAAAGTCCTGCGCCAGCCGCACCAGCGCGTCGTAGATGGAGGCGTCGCCGTGCGGGTGGTAGTTACCCATGCAATCGCCCACGACCTTGGCGCACTTGCGGTACTTGGCGCCGGACGTGAGATTGAGATCGTTCATGGCGTACAGAATGCGCCGCTGCACCGGTTTCAACCCGTCCCGCGCGTCGGGAAGCGCCCGGGACACGATGACGGACATGGAATAGGTAAGGTAGGAATTTTTCAATTCCTCCTCGATAGGCATGGGCTTGATGCCCGCGGTCTGGGTGGTGAAAATGTTGGAACTCATGGAAAAAATATCTCCTGCCGGATGATTCTAGAGTATTGGGTATTTTGGGCCGAGGAATAAATCACACATCCAACTGCGCATCCAGCGCATAGCGTTCGATGAATTTCCGCCGCGGTTCGACCACTTCGCCCATCAGAAGGTTGAACAGTTGGTCGGCGCGGACGGCGTCCTCGACGGTGACCTTGTACAGGACGCGCTTTTCCGGATCCATGGTGGTGGCCCACAATTGCTCCGGGTTCATTTCGCCGAGACCCTTGTAGCGCGACACCTCCATGCCGCGCTTGCCGAGTTCGCGGGTATTGGCGAGGATTTCGTTCAAGCTGTCGCACGAAACCTCGTCCTTGTCGGTCACCAGCCAGAAGCGGGGCGCAGTGCCCGGTTCGGCGAAATAAATCATGTCTTCGGTCCGGAAACCGAGCTCTTCCAGATCCTTGGCCGCCTTCTCCAATTCCGGAGCGACCAGGAACTCGGTCACCAGCATGCCGTTTTCGGGAACGGCGGAAGCGGTGACTGTGATGTCCTCCTCGACGATTTCCACCGGCTCGCCCTGCGTCTCCCTCGCCTTGATGAAATTGGTGAACGTTTCGTCCGAAGCGAAGTAGTACGGCTCGCCCTTCAGCATGCCCTTGTATTTCGGGAACACGCCGAGATCCTTGCGCCGCTCGAGGAATTCCTTCAGCGTCATGCCCCGGTACTGGAGCGCCCGGGTAAAACGCTGGAGGCGGTTGATGAGGCCCAAAAGCTTATTGAAATCGCCGCCGACCAGCGTCCGCGACGCCCCGTTGTCCCGCACTTCGCAGCGCGTGCCTTCAACACCCAGCCGGAGGAGCGCGTTTTGCATATCGTCCTCGGACAGCACGTACTGGATATTTTTGCCGCGCTGCACCTTGTACAGCGGCGGGCAGGCGATATAGAGCCGCTCGTTCTCGATCAGCTCCGGCATGTGCCGGTAGAAGAAGGTCAAAATCAGCGTGCGGATATGGCTGCCGTCGACGTCCGCGTCGGACATGATGATGATTTTGCCGTAGCGCAGCTTTTCGATGTTGAAGTCGTCCTTGCCGATGCCGGTGCCAAGAGCGGTGATGATGTTCGACACTTCCTGCGAGGAAAGGATTTTGTCGATGCGGTGCTTTTCGACGTTCAGAATCTTGCCCCGCAGCGGCAGGATGGCCTGGGTCCGCGAATCGCGGCCGGTCTTGGCCGAGCCGCCGGCCGAATCGCCCTCGACCAGGTACAATTCGGTCGATTCGCGGTCGCGGGATACGCAGTCGGACAATTTGCCAGGCAAGCCGCCGCCGGCCAGAGCGCTTTTGCGGCGGGCGAGATCGCGGGCCTTCCTGGCCGCCTTGCGGGCGGCGGCGGCGTCGATGGCGCGCTGGACAATGCGCTTGGCAATGCCCGGCTTTTCCTCGAGGAAGGCGCCGAGATACTGGTTCACCACTTGCGCCACCATGCCCTCGACATCGGAGTTGCCGAGTTTCCCCTTGGTCTGGCCCTCGAACTGCGGATCGGCGATGCGGAGGGAAATGACCGCCGCCAAGCCTTCGCGGGTGTCTTCGCCCTGAATCGCCTCGTCGTCCGATTTCAACTGGTTGTTCTGCTTCGCCCAGTTGTTGAGCGTCCGGGTAAGGGCGGAACGGAAACCGGACAAATGGGTGCCGCCGTTGATGGTGTTGATGTTGTTGACGAACGAGTGGATGTTCTCGGAATAGCCGTCGTTGTACTGCATGGCCACCTCGAGTTCCATGTGCTTGTCGTTGTCCTGGTGCTCGAAGTAGATGACTTCGCTGTTGACGACGCTCTTGTTCTCGTTCAGGCTTTCGACATAGCCCTTGATGCCGGAGCGGTAGAAATAGGTGTCTTTCTTGTCCTCGACCCGCAGATCGGCGATTTCGATGGTCAAGCCCTTGTTGAGGAAGGCCAGCTCGCGCAAGCGGGTGGCGATGACCTCGTACTTGAACTCGATGGTCTCGGCGAAAATATCGGTGTCCGGCATGAAGGTGACTTTGGTGCCGCGGTTCTTGGTTTTGCCGCGCTCCTCGACCTCGGTGACCGGATCGCCGCGCTCAAAGCGCTGGAAATAGATTTTGCCGTCGCGGAACACTTCCGCCTCGAGCCAGCTCGACAGCGCGTTGACGCAACTGACGCCGACGCCGTGCAGGCCGGCCGAAACCTTGTAGGTCTCGTGATCGAACTTGCCGCCGGCGTGGAGCACGGTCATGACGACTGTAAGAGCGGACATTTGCTGCTCTTCGTGCCAATCGACCGGAATGCCGCGCCCATTGTCGATGATGGTCATGGAGCCGTCGGCGTTGATGGTGACGAGAATGCGGTCGGCATGCCCCGCCATCGCCTCGTCAATGGAGTTGTCCACCACCTCCCAAACCAGATGGTGGAGGCCGTCCTGGTTGGTGCCGCCGATATACATGGCGGGCCGTTTCCGCACCGCGTCCAAACCTTCCAGCACTTTGATGGAATTGCCCCGGTATTCCCCGGAACCATTGTTGTTGGTAACCGTCTCGTCACTGTCTGCCATATTGCATCAATCTCCAGCCTGCGCATGCGGCCCCGGCAATTCCGGGGCGATATCCGTTTTGAGTCTTCAAAAAAATAGCAGCCGTCCGGCAAAGGTCGGCGTGCTGGGCAACGTTTTGGTATACAACACCAATTATGGCAAAAATAGCTTCAACCACAATCGAAAAAAGTCGCGAGAAGCAAAAAATGCCACACCCGCTCCCGCATTGCCACCATTTATTTCTTGATAACCCGCCTCCACGACATTATCATCTCCATGGGTATCGGCCATCAACTTCAATTGTCGCATATATTATAGGAATAATACATATTAATGCAATATATTTGTAAAGACGGCAGAAAATATTTTAACCCCATGGGAGAAAATAACATGGAAGATTATGTCGGCTTCGGCGCATTGAACGAGGCGCTGGCGTACCTCGACGGGCAAAGCTTTCGGCGGGTTTTCCTGGTTGCAAGCCGTTCCGGTTGGCAACGATTTATCGCCAAGGGCGAACGGCCGTTTTTTGCCCAACGCGCGGTCGAGCTGTTCAGCAACTTTTCCAACCACCCCGATTTCAAAGAGATAGAGGAAGGGGCGGAACGCTTTCGCGTTTTCCGCCCTGATCTGATCATCGCGCTTGGCGGCGGCAGCCCGATGGATGTGGCCAAAACGGTCAAAGCGCTGGTGTTTACCAAAGAACCATTCGATCCGAACAAGCCGTACACCCTCAAACCATCGGGCGACGGCCCGCCGCTGGTCGCCATCCCCACCACCGCCGGCAGCGGCAGCGAAGCGACCCAGT
>JAVBRW010000266.1:0-5998 GCA_031547475.1 Planctomycetota bacterium | reverse complement strand
CGCTGCGAGCATATGGCCAGCATCTGCTCGATCAGGAGGCCCTTTTCCAGCCCGAACCCGTACATGCGCTCGACCGTGGCGACGGCCGACGAGGTATGAAGGGTGGAAAAGGTCAAGTGGCCCGAATAAGCGAGTTTCAACGCTTCGTTCGCCGTCTCCTCGTCGCGGATTTCGCCGATCAGGATGACGTCCGGGTCCATACGCATGAAGCCGCGGGCGGCGGCGGAGAAATCGACGCCCTTGGAGGGGATGACTTCGACCTGGGTTACGTTCGGCAACTGGTATTCGACCGGGTCCTCGACCGTCAGCACCTTGCAGGTCGGGTCCTTGGCGACAAAGGCGAGAGCCGAGCAGAGCGTGGTCGTTTTACCCGAACCGGTGGGGCCGGTGACCAGGATCAGGCCGCTCGGGTTGTTGATGGCGCGTTCGAAACCGTCGAGCACTCGTTCGGGAAAGCCGATTTCCGCCAGGGTGGGGATGGTTTTCTTGCCGGGCAAAAGACGGATGACCGCCGTTTCGCCGTTGACGCCGGGCATTATTTGGACGCGGAAATCGTACGGCTGGCCCTCGGGCGTTATTTTCCGGAACGATCCGCCCTGCGGCTGGCGGGTTTCGGCGATGTTCATGTTGCCTTCGATTTTCAGGATGTTCATGACGCCGCGTATCGTATCCTTGTCGATCCCCGAATCGGGAACCACGTGCAATACGCCGTCGACCCGCAGCCGGGTCTGGATGAACTCGTCGAAGTTCTCGATATGGATGTCGGAGCACCTGAGCTGAATGGCGCGAAGAATGATGCGGTTGACTAGATGTTCGTAGCGGGCGCGAATGTCGGCCTCGTTGTCGAGGGTCAGCGTATCCCCCGAACGGGCTCCGTCGTCCGCTTCCTTTTTGGCGACCGAGGTCAGCTTCTGCGTGTCCGCGATGTTCAATTCCTCGCCGTACACTTTCGAGTAAATGGACGCGAAGGCGGATTCGGTCACCACCGACACTTCCATGCGCGTGCAGCCGTAGGAATGCGGCAGTTCGTTCGCCTTGACGAAAGGGTTGCCGGTCAGGGTGTAGAGAATGCGGTTCTTGATGGCATAGGGAATAATCAGGTTGAACTTGACATATTCCTTTTTGAGCCGCTGTTTCAGGGTGGACTCGCGCATCAGGCGCATGGCTTCGCCGGCGTCGATGTATTGAAGCCCGGTCATGCCGGCCAGCGTCTTGCACAGCACCTCCTCCTCGACCATGTCGGATTTGACCATGTAGCGGCCGAGAGGCATGCCGGCCGATTGGGCGGCGATGATGGTGGCTTGCAGCTTGTCCTTGGGAAGCAGCCCTTCGCGGACCAGGATTTCGCCAAGGCGGACGCCCTGCACTTCGCGCTGTTTCAGCGTATCGTAGACTTTCTCGATAAGGCCGGGCATTTCGTCGCGGCGGACGGGCAGGTATTGGAGATCCTTCACGTCCAGCACTTCGGACAGGAAGCGGACCGATTCGTCCGGCAGCGGCGCCGAGGCCGCGATAAGCGCCAGATTCTTGCCGTCGCGGACCAGCGGCAAAATCAGGTGGCGTTCGGAAAAATCGCGCTGTACCGACACCGGGAGATGGGGATCGACGGGAAAACCATCGATCATGACATAGGCGACAACCCCCATCGCTTTGACGAGAACAGCGGCGACATCGCCGGGCTTGGCGAAACCGAGCAGGATGACGATCTTGAAAATGGGGTCGCCCGGATCGATGCCGCGACGGAAATCGCCCACCTGGCTCGCCAACTGGGCGGCCTTGAACTGGTCTTCGGTAATCAGTTGTTTTTCGAGCAATTCCTGCCCAATGTCCGGAATCATGCCAATCCCATCCGTTCTAATGCAAATTTCCGCCTTCGCGCAGCATTTCCCTGGCCTGCTCCAGCGTCACAACGCCCGCCGAACTGCCATGGATCATGCTTGCAACCTCCCCCACGCGCTTGTCGCCGATCAGGCTTTCCACCCACGCCTGCGTCCTGCCGCCGCTTACCCGTTTCGCCACCTTGAGGTGGGCGCCGGCATAGGCGGCGATCTGCGGCAGATGGGTGATGACAATCACCTGCCTGGTCGCGGCCATGTCGCGAAGCTTTGTCCCGAGTTCGCTGCCGAGCCGCGCCCCGACGCCGGCATCGACCTCGTCCAGGAACATCAAATCCGGCCGATACACTTCGGACAGCGCCGCCTTTATCGCCAGCACCGCCCGCGAAGCCTCGCCGCCCGAAACCCCGCCGGACACGGCCGAGGCCGCCTCGCCGGGATTCGGACTCAGAAAAAAGTTTACCTCGTCGAGACCCGACGCACCCGCCTCGAACAACCTGTCCGCCGGCATGCCCTCTTCCCACACCGGTTCGAAAACAACGCTGAATCCCGCCTCCGGCATGCCCAGGCCGGCAAGCTCCCGGTTCACCGACTTGGCAAGCCGTTTGGCCTGGTCACGGCGGGCGGCGCCGAGCCTGCCTCCCGCTTCGATGACGCCTGGCATCAGCTTGGCGAGTTTGGTCCGGGTCTCCTCCTCGCCCGCGTCCCAGCCGGACAAGTCCTCGATTTCCCGGGCCAAGCGTTCGGCCACCGAGGTCAAATCCTTGATCTCGCACTCGAACCGCTTGGCCAGCGCCTTGAGTTTTTCCGAACGGCCGATCAACGCGTCGAGCCGTTCCGGATCGGCCTCGATATCGTCGGGAATGTCGCCGAGTTTGGCCAGAGCGCTTTCGGCCGCTTCGAGCGCGGCGGACAAATCCTCGCCCGCCTCCCTGAGCCTTGGCGACACTTCCGCCATCCGTTCCATCGCCTTCCAGGCGGAAGCCAGCGCGTCGATGACCGACGGCTCGCCTCCCTGCAGGCGTTCGGCCGCTTCGGCGGCGGCCTGGACGATGGCGGCGGCGTGGGACATTTCCTTTATTTCCGCTTCCAGGTCCAAATCGGAAGCCGGATCGAACGACACTTTGCGTATTGCGTCCAATTCCTCTTTCGCGCGCTCCAGCCGGATGCGAACCAGTTCGCGCTCTTCACGGCCCGCCTTGAGGCGTTTATGAAGGGAAAGGGCGGCCTGGTACTTTTCCCGGTATTGGCCGGCAAGCTGGGCAAGCTTCCCGTAGGCATCCAGCAACTCCAACTGGTGCGCCGGATCGGCCAGTCGCATGTGCTCGTTCTGGGCGGCGAAATCGACCAGCGGCGCCAGCGCCTGCCGGAGCGTTTGGGCTGTGACGCTTTTCCCGTTGACGGTCACGCCGCCGCCGCCTTCGCGGCGCACGGTCCGATCGACCGTCACCATCCCATCGGAACCGGCGAGTTTTCTCGCCTCGTCGGGCCAGATTCCATCCGCTTCGAACACGGCGCGGATGCGCGTTTCGTTGGTGCCGCTCCGGATAACGTCCTGTCCGCCCCTGCCGCCCAGCGCCAAACCCAGCGCCCGGGCCACCAGGCTTTTGCCCGCGCCGGTTTCTCCGGAAACGGCGTTCAAACCATCCGCGAATTCGAAAACCGTTTTTTCAAAAAGAAGGAAATTCTCAAGTTCCAATCGCCGCAGCACGCGTCCCGCCCCCGTAAAAATGTCAAATGCGCCATCCATCCCGCTTTACATTGCGCACAAAAAAGTTATTCTAGCGATTGGAACCTGAACCGCAATAGACAAGGGCTTTGAATAGGAAAGAACACCATACCTCATGGGCGTTTACGAAAGATTGCGCCGCCAGTTGGATCGTGCCGGCGTCAGGCCGTCCACCAGGCGGGGCCAGAATTTTCTGTTGGACAACAACCAGCTTGGCTTTATCGCCGACACGGGCAGACTGTCGCCGTTCGACGTCATTCTCGAAGTCGGCCCGGGAACGGGCCTTTTGACCAAATACCTGGCGCGTTCCGGCGCCTTGGTGCTGGCGGTGGAGTTGGATTACGGACTCCTCCCCATTGCCCGGGAGGAAACGGAAAAGTATCCCAACGTTTTTTATATCGAGGGCGATATCCTCGCCGGGAAGAACCGCATCAATCCGGATGTCACCGCCCGGCTGGAAGAGCTGGTCAAGGTGAAGGCGGATCTCTTGCGTGCCGAAGTGGGCGAGGAAAAAGCCATTCCCCGTCTGAAATGCGTCTCCAACCTGCCCTAGTCCGCCGGCACGCCGCTGATCATGAACCTGCTGTCCTCTCCTTTGCCCTGGAAGAACGGCGCATTCCTCCTTCAAAAAGAGGTGGCGGAACGCATTGTCGCGCCGGCGGGCGGGGAGGATTACGGCACCCTTTCCATCGCCTCCACTCTGGCGGCGACGGCGAAGATTGAGCGCGTGGTGCCGCCGGGAGCGTTTTGGCCAAGGCCGAAGGTGGATTCCGCCGTGCTCTCGATGGAATTCAAGCCGGTCGGCGAACGCCTCGCCCTGCCCTGGAAAAACATGCGGGCAGTGACCAACGCCGTGTTTGGTTCGCGGCGGAAAATCCTCAAAAACGCGCTTAAGGGATTGTTCCCCGAAGGGAATGCCGCCGAGAAATTGGTCGGGTTGGGAATCGATCCCGAAGGACGGGGCGAAAATCTTCATCCCTGTGAATTCCTCGCCATCGCTCGCCTGACGGGAGAAAACGCCGGCGACGAGCCGGAATAACCCGCCATGCCGAGACGCTACCAAACCGCCCTATTCATTGTCCTCGCGCTCATCTACATGATCCCGTTCATCCAGGGCGTCGCCATGACCGTCATCGCCAACAACGTGATGCGCGATCTCGAGCTGACGCCATACCGCATGGGCGTGCTCGGATCGTCGTTTCTGTACGCCTATGCCGGATCCATGCTGTTTTCGGGCATTCTGGCCGCCTGGTTCGGGCCAAGGTTGTTCCTTACCATCATGTTTTCCGTCTGCGCGGCCGGCTGTTTCGTGTTCGGGCTGGCCGATTCGCTCGCCGCCGCCGCCGTCGGACGCGCACTGTGCGGAGCCGGTTCGGCCGTGGTCATGACCAGCGCTCTCACCCTGTTCGGCCGGTGGTACGCGGCGGCATCGTATCCGAAGATGTGCGCCCTCCTCTTTTCCAGCGGCGGGCTGGGAACCTTTGTCGGCACCATGCCGCTGTCCTACATGGCAAGCGCCTGGGGCTGGCGCGGAGCGTTCGTCTTTCTCGGTTTTCTGACGCTGGCCTACGCGCTTCTCATCGCCCTCGTCATCCGCAACTGGCCTGACGCCGACACCGCATCCCGCATCGGCGCCTTGCCGCCGTCGATGGAAAGGATGACGCCGGCCCTGCTCTGGCAAAGCGTCAAAATCATTTCGGTGTCGCGGGATTTCTGGCGCCTGAATGTGTGGTTTTCCCTCATGTCCGGGACATACCTCGCGTTCGGCGGCTTGTGGGCTGTGCCGTACCTGAAGGATGTCTACGGCATGACGCAGACCCAGGCGGGAGCCGTGGTGTCGATGTTTTCGCTTGGCTTCATTTTCGGCAATCCGCTGCTGACCTGGTTTTTCGGTTCGGTTGTGCGATCGTTCCGGCTGGGGATTGGCGGTTCGGGCGTGCTTGGGCTGCTCGGGATGGGGGCGATTGTGTATTGGAACGGCGCCCTGCCCGTCGTCGTCCTGTACCTTGTGTTCATTGCGCTCAGCATGGCCCAGAACGCGCCGAACTCAATCTGCTATGCGGCGGCCAGAAACCTGTTTGGCCCCCGCATGGCCGGCCTGACCGGCGGTGTGCACGGCTGCGTCAGCTATCTGGGCGGAGGCGTGCTGCAAATCCTGTGCGGCCTGATTCTGGGATGGGGCGAACGGCAGGGATACGCGCCCGGCAACGCCTATGCCTTGTCGTTTATCCCGTACTTTTTCACCGCCGTTTTTTCGGGAATCGCCGGCTTCACCCTGTCGCGACGGAGCGATTCGCCAAGAGATGCGTGATGCACAATCGAGTAGGCGGGTTCCTCGCGGTTCCCGCCTCTCACACCACCGTACGTGCCTTTTATGGCATACGGCGGTTTCCAGTCAGGTGCTTAACTTGGCATAATGGTCGCTCAAGCTATA
>JAVBRW010000179.1:0-8629 GCA_031547475.1 Planctomycetota bacterium | reverse complement strand
TCGGGCGCAGAGTAGTCCGGGAGCACGTCGCCCGACTCGGCGAGGTCGTCGGACGGGACCGGCAGATCCTCGGCAGGGGCGGGCTCGGCGAACTCCTCGACCGCGATCGCGGTGGCGCCGGTCGCGGCGACCGGTTCCGGCGCTTTTTCGACCGGCGCGGGCGCGGGAACTTCCGCCGCCGGTTCGGGCGCGGGAACAACCGGCTCGGGCTGCGGCGCCGGCTTGGCCTGGACCGCCGCAGGCTGGGGGGCGGGCGCGGGGGCCGGCTCGGGTTGCGCCTGGACGGGCGTCGGCGCCTTGGCCGGAGCTTCCGCGACCGGGGCGGGAGCGGGCCGGGATTCTTCGGCCGGAGGCGTTTCGGCCTCGCCCGATTCGTCCGTTTCGCCCTCGCCGTCGGCGTCCGACGGCTTGGCGGTGGGCGATTGCTTGACCATCACCACCTTTTTCTTCTTGATGGTCTTGCTCGATTTCGGGGGAGGAGGCGGAATCCAACCCTCGCCCGCCTGGGAGGCGACCCACTTTTCCAGTTCGTCATCCACCGCGGCCAGGGTGTCCTTGACATCGAACCCCTGCTTCTGCACCGCCGTGAGAAGATCCTGCTGGTTGTAGCCGTGTTTTTTCGCCAGTTCGTGTAACCGCATCTACGTTTTCCTATGTTCGTGAAAGAGGGTTTTTAAGAGGTTCCCCTGGGGGAAGTCCCGTCGCGCATGGCCTCCCGGCCTGGAGCATGCGCGTTCGGTCGCGTACCGGGCGCCGGCCGCCGGCCCGGACGCCCCCTAGTCCCCTTCTCCCACGCCGGCCTCGGCCGGCTTTTTGTCCTTGGCCTCGGCCAATTCCTTGGTGTCGGCCTCCAGGCGCTTGCGGTAGCCCTCCACCGCGAAATTGTAGATTTCCTGGGCCTTTTTCTCGCCAATGCCCTTGATGTTCATCAATTTCTCGATGCCCAGCTCCATGATATCGCGGAACGATTCGAAGCCGGCGATGAGCATGTTGTTGATGGTCGCGTCGCCGACGCCGGGGAGCGAGGCGATTTCCTGCCTGCCCTTTTCGCGCCACTGCGCGTGCTGGTTGATGGTCATAATGTCGAGGTTCCAGCCGGTCAGCCGGGACGACAGCCGCACGTTCTGGCCCTTTCTGCCGATGGCGAGGGAAAGCTGGTCGTCCGGCACGATGACGCGGGCGCGCTGGTTGGCGCGGTCGAATTCGATGTGATCGATTTCCGACGGCGACAGGGCGTTCCGGATGAACAGCTCGGGCACCTCGTTCCAGCGGACGATGTCGATCTTTTCGCCGCCCAGCTCCTCGACGATGTTCCGGATGCGGGAGCCGCGGACGCCGACGCAGGCGCCGACCGCGTCGACCCGGCTGTCGGAGGAGGTGACGGCGATTTTGGTGCGGTAGCCGGGCTCGCGGACCAGGCCCTTTATCTCGACGATGTGCTCGTAGATTTCGGGAACCTCTAGCTCGAACAGTTCGCGCACGAGGTCCGGGTGCGTGCGGGACAGGATGATGATGACCTTGTTCCCTTTTTTCCTGACCTGGGTGACGTAGGCGCGGATGCGTTCGTTCGGGCGGTAGTTTTCGGAGGGGATTTGTTCCTGGCGGGGAAGGATGCCGTCGGACTTGCCGATGTTGCAGATGACGGTGCCGCGCTCCACGCGCTGGATGACGCCGTTGACGATGGTGCCGACGCGGGCGATGAATTCCTCGTAGACGACGTCGGATTCGGCTTCGCGTATGCGCTGGATCATGACCTGGCGGGCGGTCTGGGCGGCGATGCGGCCGAAGGTGGCCGGGTCCATTTCGTCGAACGGAATGTCGCCGTCCATCAGGCGGATGACGCCTGATTCGCGATCGATGCGGACGCGCAGCTCCTCGATGTTGGGATAGCGCTTGCGGGCGGCGGAGACCAGGGCGGTTTCAATGCTTTCGATCAATTGTTCCCGGTCGATGCCTTTTTCCCGGTGCAGGCTGTCGATGTGGCGCAAGAATTCTTCGTTGGTATTCATCAAGGCTCAATCCTACAAAAATGCCAAACCCTCACTGCGGCGAATAGGAACGGAGGCCGGCGTCGTCTCCGGCCGCTCCGCCAAAAAATAAGAGAGAGCGGGCCTGGCCCGCTCCCACATCGATACTCGCCGCGTATCGGGCAGGAAATGCCGGAGAGCCGCCACCGCCAGCACTCCCCAGTCCGGATAATCATCCCCCATTCACGCGGCTTGTCAAGAAAAAATCATCTTCCGCCGTCATTCTCGCTGCAGTGCGCCTCCCTGCCGGGAAGCGGACGAAGTGGAGAAATCGGCCGTATAAGTAAATGATCGGGGTATTGCCTTTTTTCGCGGAAACAATGCGCCGGCGCAATGCCGCGCCGTCAGATTTCCACCTCATTGTCCGGCATGGCGAGATCGTCGATCAATTCCTTGATGGCGGCGACATGTTCCGGGTTGCTGGCTGTGATGGCGAAGCCGGCCCCGTAGAAATCGGGATTGACGTCGGGGCGGCACCAGCGGCATTCGCCCTCGAAGTCGGCCAGCTGCAATTTGCCCGCGTTGTTGCGCCAACGGATGCGCATGCAATAGTGGATGCCAATCTCGATGGGGGAATCGCGCATTATCATGATCCCCCTGGGCGTGATGTCGACCAAATGCCCCACCACCTCGCCGTTCTCGCGGTTGAAAACGCGGAGATAATAGATAAGGTAGTGGCGCTTCAAATCGCGCTTGTTGGCAACATCGTCGGGCCGTCCCTTGAGCATAATTCCTTCTCCTGCGTCGAATCAAGATTTAAACATGTCAACCAAGAAAGCAGAATTGTACACCGCGTCTCGAAAAAAAACCAGTTTTTTTTACCGTTAAAGACTAGCGACCAGCCCTTTGAGATCGGCCAGCCCTACAACCACGCCGTCCGCGTTCAAAATCGGTATGTCGGCTATCCGGTTTTCACGCATGATGGCGAGGACATCGCCGGCCAGCGCGCCGACCGTCACCCGCCGGCAATTGCGGATCATCACCTCGCCGACCCGCCGGCGGAGGAAGTCGGCGTCCCGCTCCAGGCCGCGCCGCAGATCGCCGTCGCAGAATATGCCTTCCAGCCTGCCGTCCGCGTCCACCACCACCGCCGCCCCGACCCGCGCCGCCGTCATGGCGAACAAGGTCTCCTGCACCGTCTGGTCCGGGCGCATCCGCGCGACGGCGTCGCCGAGGCGCATGACCGTCTCCACCGGCGCCACCCGACGGCCCAGCGCCCCGGCCGGATGGACGGCGGCGTAATCCTCGATGCGGAAGTTCCGCCGCCGCATCAGGCACACCGCCAGCGCGTCCCCCAGCGCCAGGATGGCGGTGGTCGTCGCGGTCGGCGCCAGGTTGAAGGGACAGGCTTCGCTTATGTCGCCGAGGCGGAGCACGATTTCGCAATGCGCCGCCATGGTCGAGCGGGGATTGCCGGTGATGCCCACCACCCGGCAGCCGACGCGGCGCACGTGCGGCAGCAGGCGGGTAATCTCCTCCGACTCGCCGGACTTGGAGATGAACAGGCAGACATCCTGCCGCTTGATCATGCCGAGATCTCCGTGAAGCGCCTCGGCCGGGTGCATGAAAAAGGACGGCGTGCCGGTGCTGGCCAGGGTGGCGGCGATCTTCTGGCCGATCAGCCCCGCCTTGCCCATGCCGGACACGATGACCCTGCCCTCGCATGCCAGCATGGCGTCCAGCGCTTCGAGGAACGAGCCGTCGAGATTGTTCTTCAGCGCGGCCAGCGCGGTTATTTCGGCGTCAATGACCTCTTTGGCCCGTTCAAGCGTCATCGGGGGAGAACCTCGCTACAAAGCGATCCTCGTCGACGTAGACGCGCGTGGGGGTGGTGAAATGCACCCTGCCCTCGGCGATCAGGTTGATCGCGGTGGGGTAGGCGACGCATTCCTCATCGAACACGCGAGCGGCGACGTCGCTGGCATCGTCGGAAGAATAGACCGGGCAGGCGCGCTGCAGAATGATCGGCCCGGTGTCGTAGTTGTTGTCGGCGAAATGCACGGTGCAGCCGCTGATGCGCGCGCCCGAAGCCACCACCGCCTCGTGGACGCGGTGGCCGTACATGCCCTGCCCGCAAAACATCGGGATAAGGGCGGGATGGATGTTGACGACCTTGCCCGCGAGTTCGGCCGGTATGACGTAGCGGGACAGGAAGCCTGCCATGCAGATCAGGTCGAATTTTCCCGGCAGGAGCAGCTTGTCGAGATCCCGCGACATCGCCGGCCAGTCGTTTATCTCTTCCGCTTCGCGGGCGGCCTGCCGATAGTCGCGGGCGTTGACCACCTCGGTCCTGATGCCGGCCCTTTTGGCGATATTGAGGCCCCGGACGCCCGGGCGCGAGGACACGACCAGCTTGACTTCGCCCATCAGGCGATCGTCGTCCGCCCAACGCAGGAGGTTGGCGAGCGTGGTGCCGCCGCCCGAAAGCAGCACGGCGATTTTGAGGTGTCTGGACATGATGGGCCCTTTTTCAGTTCTCCGCGATCGACAGCCTGACGTTCTCCCCCGCCAGTTCGAACTCGCGGACAGCGCCGAGATCCTCGAACTCGACCTTGTAATCGCTGGCCAGCGTTTCGGCCGCGATGGCCTCGCCGTGCTCCAATGCGGCGCGGGCGGGCTTGCCGCCGGATCCGATGCGGACCCGGATGCGCGCCTCGAACGGCAGATCGAGCTCTTTCCGGAACGTCTGGATGCGGTTTATGAGTTCACGGGCCACGCCTTCCCGTTCCAACTCCTCGGTGACGTGGGCGTCCAGCACCACCACCGCGCCCCGGCCGTCGGCGGCGGCGAAACCTTCCTTCGCCGCGATGCGGACCTCGACCTGCTCGGGCGCGAGCGGGATGGACTGCCCGTCGAATTCGAGCGGATACGCGCCCTTTTCCTTCAGCGTCCGCACCACTTCCGCCGCGTCCTTCTTGGCCAATGCGGCGGCGCACGCCTTCATCGACTTGCCGAGAATGGGGCCGAGGATCTGGAAATTCGGCTTGACCGCGAACTGGACGTATTCGGCCGCGTTGTCGGCGAATTCGAGCTCTTTGACGTTGATCTCCTCGCGGACGACGCCGGCCATTTCCTCGACGCCGGCGCGATCCTCCGGCCGGGTGAGGATGACCACCGCCTTGGACAACGGCTGCCTGACCTTCAGCTTCTGGCTGGCGCGGGCGGCGAGGCCGAGGGAGGCGATTTCCCTGACCAAATCCATCCGGTTCTCGACCGAGCGGTCGAGGCGGCGTTCGTCGACAACGGGCCAGCGGCACAGGTGGACCGATTCCGGCAATGTGTCCGGCCACATGGAGCGCGCCAGGTTCTGGTACAGTTCTTCCGCGAAGAACGGCGTGAACGGCGCCGAAATGACGGCGATGCGGCACAGCGTTTCGTACAGCGTCCAATAGGCCGACATCTTGTCCGCGTTCCGCTCCGACGACCAGAAGCGGTCGCGGCTGCGGCGCACGTACCAGTTGGAAAGCTGCTCCACCAGCGCGTTCAGCGCCTGGGCGGCGGACAGGATGTTCATCGCCTCCAGGTTGGCGGCGACGTCGCGGGTGGCGGTTTCCAATTTCGACAGCATCCAGCGGTCCAGGAGGCCCCGGTTTTCCGGCTTCACCCGGGTCGGCGCACTTTCGAACGCGTCCGGGATGATGTCCCGCGCCCGGCTCACGCCTTCCCGGGGATCGAAGCCGTCGATGTTGGCGTAGATGACGAAGAACGAATAGACGTTCCGCAAGCGCACGAGGAAATCCTTCTGCGCCTCGCGGATGCCGCCCTGGAAAAAGCGGGTCGAAGTCCACGGCTGGTTGGAAATGCAGAAGAACCAGCGCATGGCGTCGGCGCCTTCCGCATCGAGGACGTCGAAGGGATCCGGGTAGTTCCTGAGCTTTTTCGACAGCTTGGTGCCTTCGCCGGACAGCAACAGGCCGAGGACGAGGCAGTTCCTGTAGGGAAGCGGATATTCCTTGTCCCACGGGGCCAAATCGCCCAGCGGCTCCCCCGCCTTCTTTTTCCGATCGGCGCATTCCTTCAACAGCGTCGCGGTGGCGAGGAGCGAATAGAACCAGCCGCGCGTCTGATCGATGGCTTCCGAAATGAAATCGGCCGGCAGCGCTTTCCGGATCTTTTCCAACGAACCCGGCTGGTGCGGATAGCCCCACTGCGCGAAATGCATCGAGCCGCTGTCGTACCAGCAGTCGATGACTTCAGGCACCCGCCACATTTCGCCGCCGCAGGCGTCGCACTTCAAGTGGACCATGTCGACCCACGGCTTGTGGAGTTCGAAATTTTCGGGAATCTTGTCCCGGTTGACTGCGCGCTCGAGCAGTTCCCGCTTGCTGCCCATGACCGCCTTTTTGCCGCACGAGCATTCCCAGATCGGCAGCGGCGTGCCCCAATAGCGCTCGCGGGACAGCGCCCAGTCGACGTTCGATTCGAGGAAATTGCCGAAGCGGCCGTCCCTGATGTGTTCGGGGAACCAGTGGATTTTCGCGTTGTTCGCCAGCATCTTGTCCTTGATGGACGAGGTGCGGATATACCAGGCCGGGCGCGGATAATAGAGGAGCGGGCTCGGGCAGCGCCAGCAATAGGGATAATCGTGGACGTACTGTTCCGCCTTCACCAGTTGCTTGCGGTTTTTCAATTCCTTGATGATGAGCGGATCCGCCTCTTTCACGAACTTTCCGGCCCACGGCAGAATGGCCTGGTCGAAGGTGCCGTCCGGCTTGACCGGATTGATCATCGGCAGATCGTTTTCCCTGCCCATGCGGTAGTCGTCCTCGCCGAAGGCGGGGGCGATATGGACAATGCCGGAGCCGGCGTCCAGCCCGACGAAATCGCCGGCGACGATGCGGAAGGCGGGGCGTTCCGGCACGACATAGGGGAAAAGCTGCTCGTACTCGAGGCCGAGGAGTTCGGACCCTTTGACCGTTTTCGCGACTTCGTGGGGGATTTTGCCCATCACTTTTTCGCGGAGCGCCGAGGCCATGACCAGCGTCTCCTCGCCCGCCTTGACGTAGTCGTAGTCGAAATCCTTGCCGACGGCCAGCGCGACGTTGGACAGCAAAGTCCACGGCGTGGTGGTCCAGGCGACGAACAAGAGCTTCGCATCGCTTTTCGAACGGAAGGCGACGAAGGCGGACGGATCCGCCACTTCCTTGTACCCCTGCCCGACCTCGTGGCTCGACAGCGCGGTGCCGCAGCGCGGGCACCACGGCACGATTTTGTGGCCGTGGTCCATGAGGTCCGCGTCCCAGAAATGCTTGAGGCTCCACCACACGCTTTCGATATAGCTTTCGTGGTAGGTGACGTACGGATCGTCCAGATCGACCCAGAAGCCGATGCGCTCGGTCAATTTGGTCCAGGCGTCCGAATAGCGGAACACCGAATCCTTGCATTTTTTGACAAACGCTTCGACCCCGTACGCCTCGATGGCCTGCTTGCCTTCGATGCCGAGTTCCTTTTCCACCTCTATTTCGACCGGCAGGCCATGGGTGTCCCAGCCGGCTTTTCTCGGAACGTCGTAGCCCTGCATGGCGCGGAAGCGCGGGAACAGATCCTTGATGACCCGGGTCAGCACGTGGCCGGGGTGCGGCATGCCGTTGGCGGTCGGCGGGCCTTCGTAGAAGACGAAGGTCGACTTCCCTTCCTCGGCGGCGCGTTTCCTGCCCTGGGCCAGTTGTTTGTCGAAAATTTTCTCATTTTTCCAGAAATCGAGCCAATGCCGCTCGGAAGCGGGAAAGTTGATTTCACGATCCACCGGTTTGAACACACCCATACCAGCCAGACTCCTCGCAAACACACACCCACCGGACGGGCCGCCGGGCATAAATAATAAACGCGGCGAGGACCAGGCCCGCCGACACGTGGGAGGCAATTATATTTCGGGGTGGGAGGAAACGCAAGGGAATCGGGGCAATGAGCCGAGAATTAACAATAAACCTCCGCGGCACATATGATCCGGCCCGATGCTCAGGTATTCCGTCATCGTTCGTTCGGACCCTTGATGCCGAACACCCGCCGCTTGATCCACCACCAGTTGAGAATGAGGTGGATAGGGACCAACACGGCTAAAAGGTATGGATTGTGGAGGTGGATGAATCGAAATGTCGGACCGCTGCGCAGCATGAATCCGCTGACCAATTGCGCGGCAAGCGAAAGAAACAGGAGGCTGTTGACGATCAGCAAAGCGTTATGGCGCATTGGAGACCTCGCTTTCAGAATGATCCCGATTGCCTTTGTCGATCCTCACCCGAGCGGAGTATATGAAACATTTGGGAATCTTCGAATCCGCCTACACCCGCACATTCCCCAGCGCCTCGAGCAAATCCCCGCAATTCTGGTAGCGGTGCTCGGGATCGGCCAGCAGACAGCGCTCGAGCACGACCACCAGGGGTTCGGGCAGATCGGCGCGCCGCTCCTCGACGGGAACGATGTCGGCGGCGGCGACGGTGTCGGCCGGTTCCTTTTTCGCTGTGAAATTGTAGGGCGCCATGCCGGTGAGCATTTCGTAGAAAACGGCGCCGGCGCCGAACACGTCGACCGACGGTTTCAGTTCGCGAAGCTCGAGGAGCTGCTCGGGCGCCACATAGGCCAGCGTCGCCGGATCGAACCGC
>JAVBRW010000038.1:0-6280 GCA_031547475.1 Planctomycetota bacterium | reverse complement strand
ACATATTCGCCCGCATCGTTGTTTGCACCCTTTTCTTCGAAAACCCACAGCACGATATTTATGCAAACAGGCAAGTGGACGCAAGAGAAAAATCCGCGTTTTCTTTTTCCGCCGGTTTCGCAACCATCTTTCCGGAAAAATTGTCGCGCGGCGGCGAAAATTCGGCATGTATTGGATACTATTCAACCGCCTCTTTTCGGGTATCGGGGTATTGTGCCGGGATAACTCGGGATTAGCCTGGACGGCGAGGAACCCACGTAATATTGGAAATCACGGACGCGGTAATAAAAATGCGGCACGCCGCTTGGCTTCGGCGTGCCGCCGCGTTAGGGTGGGGAGAAGGAGATGGAGTTTGCCCACACGCGTACTGCAATTATTTTATTTTAGCGCCTTTATGGCGTCACCAAGTCTCCCATTCTTATCGTCGCTTCTCACCTTTTATCTGTCGTTGGCCGCTTCCTTGCCTCCGACTATTTTTACGCGCCCGGAACCGCTTACGCTCCGCGCGGTTGCGTCGTACATGCGGCCGGCGTCGAGAGCGGGCCAGACAAAGGCGCCGCCGGTCGCGGCGCGCACGAGGTAGCGGTATTCACCGTTTTTCTCGAGCGAAGCGAATACAAGAAGTCTATCGTCCTTTATTTCTACATGGGTCACGTCCAGACCCTTGGCGGCGTCGCCGTCGAGAGGGCGGCCGCCCAGGCTCGCGTCCTCGATTTCCAAACCGGCGGGAAGGAGGTCGACAAGGACGAGATCGTCGGCCGTGCCGCCGACCGTCAGGCGTATCTCGTAGATTTCGCCCTGACGCAACGTGTAGGGGCCGGATATTTCTTTCCCCTTCGAGTCGTACACGCGACGGCGGGCGGTCAGGCCCTTGTCTTCCTCTTTTGCCGTTCCCGATTCGGGAATGCCTTCGGCGACCCAATACAGCCGGAGCGAACCGGCCGATGCATTGTCCACCTCAACCCTGGTTCCGGCGCTCAGCTTGTCGAACATGCCGCCCTTGCGGTTGGAGAACGGGCGCGGCACGCCGTTGATTTTCGCCCGGATTGTCGCTTCGGGAGCGGGCGCCCGGTTTTGCCAATAGCGTCCGAGGGCGGCAAGGGCGAGGCTGTTTTCCCGCGTCGTCCAGGTGGAAAAGCTGTCGCGGCTCAATTCGCTCAACTGCGCGGCCAACGTGTGCCTGGCGTCGTCCCCGACCGCCATGGCCGCCATCAGCCAGGCCGAAAGATCGATGATCTGATTGCGCGCAAGGCCCGGTTTTTCGCCGTCAGGATTGAAGCGGCGGAAGAGGGAGGACGCGGTTTCGGCGTCGCCGGCCAGCGCCACCGCTTCACAAAGGAAGGCGAGGGCGGAGGAGGCGAGGGGCGCGTTCTTTTTGGCGCGCGCTTCGGCGATTTCCTCAAGGCGGAGGAGCCACGAGCGTTTCAGTTTGCCCGCCTTGGACAGGGAAAGAACGGCCTGCGCCGCGCTTTCGCCATTGTCCTGTTCAAACGCTTCGTCGGACAGGATGGCATCGAGACGGGAATCGAGGTACTCGCTCAGGTTGTCGATAAGCCGTTTGGGAACCTCGTGTCCGGCCGCCTTGGTTTCGGTGAGGGAAAAGAGGGCTTGGGCGGAAACCCAGAAGAGTTCCTCCCCGGCACCGGGCCACATTCTGAGCGATCCGTTGGCGGTCTGCATACTTGACAACCTTTCAACACAAGCTGTCGCGAGGCGGGACGCTTCCCCCGATTCCAGTTGATCCGGGCGCGAAAGCGCGAGCACATCCGGCAGATAGGCGAGAGCCAAAAGGCGGGACGCGGTTTGCTCGGCGCAGCCATACGGATAGTCGAGAAGGGCTTCCATGCCGCCGGACAAGGCGATTTGCGGACTGCCGCCGGCCAGCAACTTTACCCGGGAATTTTCCGGAATCAGTTGTTTCGCCAAGACCAGGTCGGCCTTGGCTCCGGCCGGAATTTCCAGCGTTCCGGACTGGCGGGCGAAAAGGACAGGGGGGCGGACCGACAGTTCGACGCGATCAGAGAACGATTCGTTGTCCAGGGTGGCGGTGACGCCGATTTTGGCGACGCCCGCTTTGAGCGCCTTCGCCGAGACGAAAAGCTGTTTCGCCTGGTTGTCGCGGAGTTCGACCGCCATGTTTTTCAGCTCGAATTCGACCGACGCATCGCCCGCGAACACCAGCATGGCGGTGCCGTCGCGGCCGGAACGGTTGATGACGGTCAGCGGCACGGTGAACTCGTCGCCGGGCGCGGCGAAGCGGGGCCAGGCGGCGGCGACCGACACGGGCGCCTTGACCTCGATCTCCTTTTCGGCGTTGCCGAACGTCTTGTCGCCCGCCGCCCAGCACATGAGCCGGAGGCGGCCGGCGAATTGGGGTATGGACAGTTCGGCCACCGCCGTGCCGTCCTCGCCGGTGGTCAGTCCGGCCTCGAACACCACGGCCGGCTTGACCCGGCTGGCGAAAATCGGGTTGAGGCGGCGTGCGAGATCGTCCGACGACGATCCGTCGCCGCCGGGGGCGGCCTGGCGGGAGCCGAGCCATTCCGCCAGTTCCGGCGCCAGGCGGGAATACATGTCCGCCTCCTTCACTTCGGCGCGGCGGGCCTGGTAGAACCAATCCCACGGCGATTCGGCGCGGTAGTCGGTAAGGGAAAGGACGCCGACGTCGACCGCCCAGACGACCACCGCCGCGTTGGCGGCCGGTTTCCCGTCGCTCATGACCTTGACTGTGACGCTGCCGTCCTTGCCGGGCTTGAATACGTCCGGGGTGGCCAGTTCGACCGCCAGGCGCCGGTCGCGGTTGTCGACCTTGAGGCGCGCGGCGCCGGACAGGCGGTGCGGTTTCCACTCCGCCTCGGTGTGGGCGGGGCGGACGAGGGTGGCGGCGACGTAAGCGTTCGGCCGCATATTTTCATCGACAGGAATGATAAACGTGTTGTCGCCCTGCTTGAATTCCATCAGCCAGTGCGAAAGCACCTCGTCCGTCTCCACCGTTATCAGCGCGATGCCGGCGAACGGCGCGCGGGTGGAGGCGGTGGCCTGATCGCCCACGCTGTACTGCTCCTTGTCCAATTCGATGGCGAGGGTTTCCGGATCCTCGCCGTGCCACGAAGCGCCGTCGCCTTCGACGGTGAAGTCGAATACGCAGCCGCGCCCGCCCTCGGAATCGATAATCATGCGGTAGGCGCCTCCGGCCACCGGGGTCGGGCGCGCTTCCGAGCGGCCGTTTTTCCAAATGCCCGAGAGCTTCGCCTCGGGAAGCTCCTTCCTGACCCATTCGTAGACCAGCCTGCCCTGCGTGTTCTTTTTCATGACGCCGGTGTATTCGACGCGGTACAACTGGCCGGTCCATTGCGCGTCCAGTTCCTCGACCTTGCCGTCCGGCTTCACCGCCGCCATCGGGAGGGCGAAGACGGATCCGGCCTTCGCCATGCGCTTCCCGGTGTCGATGCCCACGTAGTAGGGCGTGTCGTGAACGCTTTTGGCAATGCTGCCGGCGACCGCCCGGCCGCCGGTTTCCGATACTTCGGCGCGGACCGTCATGCGGGCGGCGGCGGGGAAGGAGAAATTCGGATCCGTCCATTCGGCCGCGCCTTCGCCATTGGCGTTCAGGCCGATGGTGCGTTCGCGCCGGTCGGCCGAGCCGTTCCGACGCGAATCGCCGAACGTCCAGCCGTCCCAGCCGTCGGGCGCGAACGGGGCGGGGCGGTATTCGACCCGCACGGTCGCCGGCATTTCCCCGAGTTCGCCGCCGGCGAGGCGCGCGACCTTTATCCAGATGGTGTGGTCTTCCGGCGTCTCCGGCTTCTTGTCCTTGAATTCCATGGCGACGGACAGGGATTCGGGCAAATAATCGGCGACCCGGAACATGGTCTGGCCGAGCGATTCGTTCTGCCCCGGCAGGCGCGCTTCGAGCGTGTAGATGCCGCCGGCGAAACTTTCGCCCAACTGTTCCTCCAGGGTGAGCCGGCCGGCCGCGTCGGCCTTGGCCCGGCTTTGACGGATTTGCTTGCCGTCGGGGCCGATGAGGAGAATGTCCAGCGGGAGATCGGGAACGGTATCGATCTCGTGATCGCGGACCAGGCCGGCCAGCATGACTTTTTCGCCGCCCCGGTAGACGCCCCGGTCGGCGGTCAAAAACACCTGGTACTTTTCCGCATAGGCGGGGCCGCGGCGGGTTTCGGCCGGGCGGGCCTTCATGTCCCGTTCGAGGCGGACGAAGGAAAATTCGCCGTTGCCGGCATCGCCCAAGAGAAGGGCGGGCGTTTCGCCGTCGGCCAGCGCGAGGAGAGTCAGCTTGGCGACGCCGTCGTCGCCGGTCTTGCCCTGCGCCAGGAGCTGGCGCTTGTTGGAATACAGCTTGACCTCGACGCCGGCGCGGGGCGTGCCTTCGCGGATGGAGGTGGCCCAGGCGAAAAAGAGATCCTTGCCCTGGCGGGTCGACAGGCCGAGATCGGAGACGGCGACCAGCGCGTTTTTGCCGTACCAGCGGCGGTTTTCCTGCCAGATTTCCAGGCCGTAGACGCCCAGCGGCTTTTCGCCGAGCAGCGCGGGGAGATCGAGAAGCGTTTCCGCCTCGCGGTTCCGGGTGTTGTCGGTCTTGACGGTTTTGACAATTTCCGGTTCGGCGTATTCCTTTTCCACTTCCTCATCGTAGTCGCGGAGCAGGGATTCGACAATGTTCGACGCGTAGAGTTTGCGGAGGCCGAGCTGGAATTCGCCGACGTTCCGGCTCCGGACCGCCACTTTCAGCATGCCGTCGGGCGAAAGGAAGCCGCCGCCGTAGGGGAAATTGAGGCTGGCCGGCAGATCGTCGAACCATACCTGCCGGGATACGTCGGCGGGGAGAGAACCGGCGTATCCGGCGGGCATGCCGGCGGACAGGGTGACGCGGTACTGTTTGCCGGGCTGGAAATCGGCGAGGATTTTCAGGCCGTTCCAGGTGGGGGACAGGGTGAAGGGGATTTCCGGCGCGATTTTGACGTATTTGGCGGCTTTTTCCAGTTCCAGCGGGGCGGTGGTGCGGACGCGGACAACGCCGGATCCATCGTCCCATTCGGACGTCATGCCGAGGAACGCCACTTCCGGCCGCAGTTCGACCGGTTCGAGGTTTTTCGCCCAGGCGGGCAGGGCGGTGGGTTCGCTACCCGGTCCGACCACGCGCCACAGCAGTTTTTCCTCTTTATCAAGACCCAGGGGCCCGGCCGAACCGGCCAGTCCGGCCGGGAGGGTCAGGAGAAAGAGAGCCGATTGGTTGGTGCCGATGCGGAGACGCTGGCGGCGGCTGTTGGCGTTGCCGACCACCTTCACGAGGCTGGCCGCGTCCTGCCGGTCCAGCGTGGTTCTCACAGCGATGGCGCGTTCGAGATCGGACGCGGCGATGGGCTGGTTGAAGACAAGTTCGACCGTGTGGGAGTCGCGGTCAAAAGCAGCCTGCGCGGCGGATTCGAGCTGGAACCTGGTGGTGGAGAATTCCAACAGGTCCCGGGGCGGGGGCTCACCCCTTTTGCCGCGCAAGCCGGGAGATAGTATGACGGTATAGCCGGTCGCCGCCGACAGGGGCTCCCGGGGGAGGAAAACGATGGCGTCGGGTGCGGCCAGCTCGGTCTTGCCCGGAACCGGGGGCACGAGGCGGACAGAGTCGGGTTTGACCGTTTCCGGATCGAGCGGCAGGTTGAAGGCGATTTTAATCTGCGCCACCCCGCCGGCGTCGACGCCGGTTCCGGAAGGCGTCATGGCGGCGACGGCCAGCTCCTTCGACGCCCGGTTGGAATACCAGGCGAACCACACGACAATGGCGGCAAGGTTCAAGATGAAAAACGCCGCCGGCCACGCCCACCGCTTCCGCTCCCCGTTTTCGCTCATGGCTGATTCCTGTGCAATCATGAAGGCCGATAAGATGCAACACGTTCGTGTTGCTGTCCTATAATTGCGCGAAATTTTATCGGCCTTTCAAAAAATTCGGGAAAAGTTGGCGATTTTTTTTTAAAATCGCCATTTCCTCCCTTGGAATTTGAACGGTTCAAGAAAGAGCGGGATATTCTTTTCTGGCGCATTGTCTTTGAATTGCGATTGTTAGGTGATGTGTACGGCATCCTGCCCAAAGTTGAAGCCGAATGCCACGCCATGCTCGATTCCGGCAATGTCGGCAAGACGGTGGCGAATCCTTACCCGGTTTTACGCAGCGATGATTGTCATAATTGCCTCTTCAAAAGAATCTGTGGGCCTCTGGCGGCATAGTCAGGCCGCCCATTTGGTGAAATAGTGCGGTAGTAAGGGT
>JAVBRW010000012.1:0-12315 GCA_031547475.1 Planctomycetota bacterium | reverse complement strand
TGGGGGAACGCCGCGGCCGAGGCACAGCACCACGGCGATGGCGGCCAGCGGCGGCAGCGCCATCCATGCGGACTCCGGCTTCTCGTCCTCCCCGAGGGGAGGCGGCTCGCCCCGCAGCATGCGGAGAACGACCGACAGCATGCCGACGAAGACCACGGCCAAAAAGATCAGGAACAGCGCGCCCTCGACGCTCCGCCCCGCTCCGAACGAAGCGGCGATCATGGCGAATTCGGAATAGAAAATGCCGAACGGCGGCATTCCGCAGATGGCGAGGAATCCGGCCAGCCACAGCGCCCCGTTAATCGGCATGCCCCGCCTGACGCCCGAGATGGTGAGGGTGGACTTGGTGCGGTAGCGGAACAGGATGTTGCCGGCGGTGAGGAACAGGCAGCCCTTGGCGAAGGTGTGGTTGACGGCGTGCAGCAAGGCCGCCCACAGACCGGCGCCGCCGAGGCCGACGCCGAAGGCGAGTATGCCGACGTGTTCGACCGACGAGTAGGCGAGAAGCCGGTTGAAATCCCTTTGCCCGAGCATGAAGGCGCCGGCCAGCGCGATGGACAGGAGCCCGAACAGCCGGAGGAGCTGGTTGGCGAAATCGTCCAGCCCGGCCGATTGCATGATGTCGACCGAGCGGAGAATGGCGAGGAAGGCGGCGTTCAGGAAGGTTCCCGACAATAGTGCCGACACCAGGGACGGCGATTCGGAGTAGGTGTCGGGGAGCCAGGTGTGCATGGGGGCGAGGCCCATTTTCGCGCCGTAGCCGACCAGGAGGAAGATGAAGGCGGCCTTGAGGAGCGCCGGTTCCATCAGGGGCGCCAGGTAGGCGAGGGAGCGGATGCGGAGCGTCACCACCCCGCTTCCCGCCTCGCCGCCGGCCGCCGCCAGGATGAAGGTGCCGAGGAGCGCCAGCGCGATGCCGACCGAGCAGATGAGCAGGTATTTCCACGTCGCTTCCAGCGCGCCCTGGCTTTTGCGGAGATAAATAAGCGGGACTGTCGCCAGCGTGGTCGTCTCAATGGCCACCCACATGAGCCCCATGTCCTGCGCCAGGCACACGGCGGTCATCGCGAACAGGAAAAACAGGAGCCCGGAGGTGAACACCCGTTCCGACACGCCGGCGCCATCCCCCCTGGCCGCGTAGCGGCGCATGTCGCCGACCGCGTACAATGTCGCCGGGAAAAACAGCCCGCTGGTCAGAGCCAGAAACAGGAGCCCGGCGTGATCGTGCCTGAGCCAGGGTTCGAGTTCGGGAAGCGGCGCGTCGCCCTTGGCCCACAGCCAAATCACCAGCGCGAGGTGGATTGCCCCGGCCGCCGCCGGAATCCAGCGCCGCGCGTTTTGCCAGGCATTGGGCATGGCCAGCGCGACGAGGGCGGCGGCGAAGGGAACGGCGAGAAGGAGGCACGTTATCATAGTCTCAATACTCCCCCGCCGAATCTTTCAGGCTCGCCAGCCTGTCCGCGTCCATGTGGTCGAATTCGCGGCTGATGTGGAGAATGGCGACGCCCATGATGAACACGGCGACAAACACGTCCAGCAGCACCCCCAGCTCCAGCATCCACGGATGGCTGGACAGGGCGGCGGCGCCGAAGGCGAATATGCCGTTTTCCAGGCACAGGTAGCCGAGAATCTGGAGGAGCGCCTTGCGCCGCGCGAACGTCACGTAAAACCCGGCCAATATGCCGAAAAACGCCGCCGGCAACAGCAGTCCCGTCCCGCCGGCCGCTATCGGGATGCGGGTCTGGAGCCAGAAGGCGAACACCATCATGGCGAGGCCGATGAGAAGGGATGCGTTGTAGCCGATCAACGGCTCGACTTCCCGCTTCACCCCCGCCCGCTCGACCGCGACCATGAGAAGCTTGGGGAAAGCGGCGCCCTTCACCGCCAGGGTGACAAGGCACAGGATGGCGGACGCCACCGTCATGTGGTGCCATTCCTTCAGCGTCGGTATGAGCGCGAGCAGCACGCCCTGCAGCGCCATCGCCTTGACCAGCATGCCGAGCCGGCTCGACGCCAGCAGGGCGAAGCTGGTGAGCATGTAGAGGATGGACAGGTACTCGATCACGTTTTCCATTGCTCAATAATTCCTCGCCACCAGGACCAGCGCCAACGCTCCGCCCACCGCCGCGCCCACCAGGAATTGCGGCACCCGCACCAGCCTGAGCCTTGCCATGGTGGATTCAATGATGCCGACAAGGATCGCGAACGCGAACATGCCGCCCAGGAAAATCGCCGCGTCCAGCCAGGGATGGGCAATCTTCACCGGCACCACCGTCCCCACCGCCAGCGCGCCCATGACCCACAGCTTGAGGGCGGAACCGTATTCGATGAGCGCGAGATCGGGGCCGGAATGGTCGAGAATCATCACTTCGTGGATCATGGTGAGTTCGAGATGGGTGGTCGGATCGTCCACCGGGATGCGGGCGTTTTCGGCCAGCACGACCAGAAGAAGGGCGAGCCCGGCGAACAGCATGGCCATGAAGTGCTTGGCCGTCATCTCGGGCGTCAGCGAGAGGAAAAAGCCGCTCAGGGTCAGATCCCGGGATATCACCGCCAGCGCCGCCATGGCGAGGAACAGCGCCGGTTCCGCCAGTACCGCGTACCAGGCCTCGCGGCTGCCGCCCATGCCTTCGAAAGACGAGCCGACGTCCAGCGCCGCCAGGACCATGACGATCCGCGCCAGCGTGAACGCGCCGGCCCACACCAGGAAATCGCCGGAAAAGGACAGGACCGATCTGCCGCCGCCCAGGGGCGTCAGGATCGCGGCCGCCAGCGATGCCCCGAGAACCGCCACCGGACAGGCGCGGAACAGCCAATTGGCCGTTTCGGAGTAGACGAGATCTTTCCGCGCCAGCTTGGCGATGTCGTAATAAATCTGCAACAGCGGCATGCCCCGGCGCCCGGCGAATTTCGCCTTGGTCCGGTTCACCACGCCGAGAAACAGCGGGCACAACGCGAGCGCGGCGAGGAACATGGTTATTGCGAGGGCGAGATCCATAACGAGCCTTTGGCGAATTCACAATTTACGATTCACAATTCACAATTAAACCGCATTCCCAATCCCATCGGAGGCGGTAAAAAATTGTGAATTGTGCATTGTGAATTGTGAATTCCTTTCACAGTTTCCACAACAACAACGCCACCAGCACCACCGCCATGTACAAAAGATACACCTGCACCTGCCCGACCTGCAGCATCCGGACGCGCGCCGCCGCCCGGGCGACGAGGGAAAACAACTGGCTGTAGCCCCACGCTTCTTCCACTCCGGGCGTCGACGACGAGAACGACGCGCCGCTCGGGAACAAATCCTTCGGCGGCGATTCGGCGTCCTTCAGCGATACGCATGTCTGGAACGTCTCGGCCAGCGGCCGGGCGAACGAGGTGGCGTTGTACTGCATGCGGCCGTCCGGTTTCGCATAGCCGCAATCCCAGGTCAGGCCGGACGCCTTCGCCTTGTTCCGGGTCAAGAAGTGCCGGACCAGGAACGCGACCGCCAGGCAGCCGGCCAGCAGCCAGCAGCCCATGGCGGCGGAATAGAGGACGCTTTCGCCGACCGGCGCGGGCGCCACGCTTGCCGCCCCGGCCGCCGGTTTGGCCGCCTGCCAGGAGCGGACCAGCGTTTCCGCCGTCGGGCGGATTACGCCCAGCACGCGGGGCGACATGGCGGCGATCGCCACCGCCACCCCCGCCAATACCATATGCGGCGCCAACAGTTGCCTGCGTTCGGCCGCCCCGGAGGCGGCGCCGGCGCCGCGCGGGTTGCCGAGGAAAATGAAGCCGAACGCTTTGGCGTACGCGGCCACGGCCAGGCCGCTCACGATGGCGAAAACGGCGATGGCGGCCACCATGGCGGCGGCGGCGATGGTGTCGGGCCGGCTGTCGGTGGCGCCGGTGTAGGCGGCGAGCAGGAGGAGGAATTCGGACGCGAACCCGTTCAGCGGCGGCACCGCCGCCGCGCCCAGCCCGCCGGTCAGGAAAAGGATTCCCGTCAGCGGCAGACGTTTCAGCAGCCCGCCCATGCGATCGAGGACGCGGGTGCCGCTCCGCGCATACACGCTGCCGGCCGACAGGAACAAAAGCGCTTTCGCCACCGAATGGTTGAGCATGTGGAACAGCGCCGCCGCGAAGCCGAGGAAGGCGACAACCCGGTCGCCGATGGCCGCGGCCAACAGCCCCAGCCCGATTCCCGCCGCCATCAGGCCGAAATTCTCGACCGACGACCAGGCCAGAAGGCGCGACAAATCCCGCGCCGCCAGCGACCGCGCCGCGCCGAGAAGGGCCGACGCCAGCCCGGAAAAGAGCAAAAGGTATCCCCACCACGCCGGCGGGGGGTGGCCGGTTCCCAGCAGAAGAACGATGCGGAGCAGCCCGTAAATGCCGAGGTTGCCGATGACGCCGGACAAGAGCGCTCCGACATGGGCGGGGGAGGGCGGATAGCTTTCCGGATACCAGGCGTGGAACGGCGCCAGTCCCACCTTGCCGCCGAAACCGGCGTAGGCCAGGAGAAACACGGCGGTCAGCATGCCGCCGGCCGCTTTCAGGGTGTGGAAATCGAGTTTGCCCGCGCCGGTTCCCAAGAGGGCGAACATGGCGAACAGGCAGGCGCCGCCGATATGGCCGGCCGTGAGGTAGACCCAACCGCCCGAACGGGGCGCCGGGGCGCGCTGATCGTTTTCGACCAGCAGGAACGAGGCGACCGTCATGGTTTCCCAGGCGAACAGGAAGAGGACCGCGTTCCGCGCCACAATGGCCAATGCGGCGCCGGCCAGGGCGAAATTGAAAAACAGCCAGTGCTCGCGGGGATGGTTGGCGGCATAATCGCCGGGCGCGTTGCGCAGGGCCGACCAGGCGGCCAGCGCTCCGACCATGAAGGTCGGCATCAGGAAAAGGGCGGAGAGCGAATCGAGGCCGACGGAAAGGGAGCCGTAGGGGACGTTCCACAATTCCCGGGTGGTTTCCAACTGCCGGAAAAAGAGGCAATTGCCCGCCCCGAACAGTCCGAGCACCCCTGCGGCCAGGCAGCCTCCGGCGCCCAGCAGCGGCGGCAGCGAGCTTTTTCCCCTGGTAGTCCAGGCTGCGACGCCCGACAGGGCGAGGACGACGATCGCCCACAAGACCCAATTCACGAGGGCTCCTTGGAACTGCAATGTAGCGAAGTTTTGCTGAATGGCGATTAAACCGCCAATCGCCATTCAGCAAAAATCATCTTTGCTTTGTTTCGAAAGCCGGTGATTTTTCCTTTCCGGCATTCGGTTGTTTGAAAGCCGGAAAGGAAAACTTCAATTCATTGCGGTTAAAACGCTTTCCCTTCCACCCGGACGGGCGGAAGGGAAAGCTGGCCTGCGTTCATTATAGACTGTGGCTTTTCTTCCGGCAATTTGTTTTTGTCACTTCAACCGGGTGGTGGACATGCCCGCCGGGACAAAGGCCTGGAGAGCCGCCCAGGTGGCGCGTCCGACCACGCCGTCCGCTTTCAAGCCCTGGCTTCTCTGGAAGGCGGTGATGGCGGAGACGGTCTGGGGGCCGATCTTGCCGTCGAGGTTGCCGTGGTAGAAACCGGCTTCCTTGAGGGCGGCCTGGACGGTGCGGGCCGGGACCGGAACGCGAATGGCGCCCTTGCCGGCGGTCGCCGAGACGCGGGGCTGGGGCGGCGCGTAGAGCTGCTGTTCGCGGCTGATTTCGGCCAGGCGGCGGAGTTCGTCGGCCTTGGTCGCGTTGTAGCTGTCCTCGATGGCTATCTGGCCCACGTCCATGGACGCCGGCGTGGCGGGAACCTGCTGCACCACCACCGGGGGGTTGGACCTCATGTTCGCCATTTCCGCGCTGACGCCGGTCATGCGGTTGTCGAGATCCATCTGCATTTCGTCCATGCGTTCGGTAAGGCGCTTCTCGCGCTCGCAGGCCGACTGTTGCGTTTCGCAGCCGGAAAACAGGGCGAGGCTCGCCACGCCGCAAATAAGGCCGACCAGTAAACGCGCTGATTTCATAATACGCCTCCTCAAAAAATTCCGTACTCTGTGAAAAAATCCCATCCGGGTCTACAACTTCATCGTCGTTCAGGACGGGCGGCCGCTTCGCCGCCCCAACACCCCTTGTTCCTCATATCGGCAAACCGACAAACCGTCTTCAACAATATTATGGCGACTTTTGCGAAATAATGCGCCCATTCCGCGCCCCCATCGGGCCAAAAACGCGTTCCCGGCGCCGCGAGCCTCCGCATTAGCGGACCCGCGATCCGGGAAATGACCGCCGGCCGGGCGGTCTCCGGGTATTGTACCAAAAATATTCCAATACACAATAAACGAGGCATGCCGTGCCACAACCCGGTTTAAGGCGGCGGCGCAAACCTTCCCCGGCCGTTACTTGCCGGGATTATCGGAATCCTTTCCAAAAAAAAATAACAAAAGTCCGATAATTTTCCGCCACGGTTTTTGGAGCCAACCCGGTTGCCTCAAAAAGGCCAGGGGAAATCTATAATGCCTATTTTTTTTGCGTCAAGAGCCAAGGCGAGGAAATTGTGAAGGACGTGCACCATGAACGCGCACCACAAACTTCCCGACATGAGCCGCGCCAGGGCGAACACCGCCCCCAGCATCCCGAGCGGAATGACCAGTTGCAGGCTGAAATGATACAGGCCGAACAGCAGGCTCGTCCACACCACCGCCCATACCGCGCCCGATCCCCTTCTGTAGGCATTCAACCCCACGCCCCGGAACGCCAGCTCTTCCATGAACGGCCCGATGAGCACGGCGAACGCGATCAGGGCCACCCGGGCCGGCGCGGCCAAGGCGTCCCCGAAGATGAGGGCGATGGCGTCCTGGACCTCGGGCACGAAAACCCTGCCGAGCGCCGCGTAGGCGCGGGTGAGGAGGTAGGCGTTCGCCCGCTCGATGAAAGGATAGAGGGGGACGAAAACGAAATACATTATAATGGACGCCGGCCATGCCCACCAGCGGCCGAGCGTGACCGCTCCGGTCGCCGGCCAGGCGGCGCGGCGGTCGCGGACAAGCCAGACAAGATAGACGAACAGGATAACCTTTCCGCCCAGTATGGCGACGACATAGCTGTCGATGGCGGGGAAGAAGCCGAGGAAAAGCAGGAGCTTCACCGATGCGGTGATAATGAGGTCGACCGCGAAAAAGCGGAGTATGTCGCGGACGAAAAAACCGGGGTTGTTCTCCTCCTGTCCGGGGAGAGTGTGCCTGAATGCGTTTATCACGTGCGTTCTTTTTCCTTGATCGGGGGCAGTCGTTTCCTTCTTCCGATGTTTTCGTCCTTTCCCCGCCCCTGTCAAGTCTTTCGTCAAGACGGCGTAGCCAAGTTGCAAAATGATCAGCAAAGTCAATTTTTATCGGAGATGCATGCTTTGTTCGTAGTTACATATTGGAAAAAAAAACATTGCCTTTATAATCGTTGTGCGCGTTTGGGGAGGTGGGTAACGGAGGAGATCGAATGGCGGGACTTTTTTTCAGTAATGACGAATTGAACATGCCGGGAGATTCCCGACCCTATCCGGATGAATTGTACATTTTCGGCGCCGGAAGCATGGGCCGGGAACTGCTGGGCCGCCTTGGCCAATCCGGTCATTCGGTACGCGCCTTTCTTGACAACAACCCGCGTTTCTGGAAGGAGAAGGTGGCGGGACTGCCGGTCCTCAACCCCGAAGCAATGCGTGACAACCTCCGGGCCACGGTGATTCTCGCTTCCCTTGCCGCCGAGGCGATGCGCGCGCATTGCCGGCAAATCGGATTGGACGATGTGGTTTCCATGGCCGAGGCGGTGCGCCGGTTCAAACTGGTTCACGCGTTCGGCCAAATTGAAACGGAAGGGGCCGCGGCATTGGATATCGAAGGGTATGAAATGTTCGCCCTGGCGGGCACGACAACCATCATCCGCCGTCAGCGGCCCCTATTGGCGATTTCCAGCTATCACCAACTCGAGCATTTCTGGCAAATTCCCCTGTGGATACGGAAATTCGATCCCGGTTACCGGCTGCGGTTGCTGCATCACGGCAATTCCTACGCCGAATCGGTTTGTTACGGCATTCCCGGCTAAGGCGGAGCCATGGCTGAAGAAGAAAACACCCTTTTCGTCCGGGCAGGGCAGGGACGGGATTTTTGGCGCGACCGTCGGCTGGACGAGTACGATACCGTACTTCTCCTCCTTCCCCTGGAGAAGGATTTGACCGAGTCTCTCCTGGCCGCTCTCGAGGAAAATTTGCGCCGCATGGCCGAGAAAGACGGGCAGCCTCCTCGGGCCATTGTTCTGGCCGCCGCTCCGGCCAGGGAAAGCGAACTTTATTCGGTCTCGCCCGTTTCGGAAACCGAGGCGGACAACCTTCTTTTCCTCTATTCCATGTACGAATTCTCCGGTAAGCTGGTCATTGGATCGCTGGACCTCCCCTGGGGCAGGAAAGCGCGGAATTTGCTGAACGGGGGGATAGCCTTGGGGCCGGATTTGATCCGGGCCCTGTTTTTTTGAGACAACACCCATGGACGATGCGCATTTTGCCGAAATGGCCGACAATATCGCTTCCCTTGTGGCTTCGGGCCGCCTGGCGGGAAAAACGATCCACGCTTTCGGTCATTGCAACGCCACTGAAAAAATGATCGATCTGCTGCTTGCCGCAAAGATCGTTCCCGCAGCCATATTGGACAACAATCAATCCAAGCTGGGATTGTCGTACCGCGGCGTCAAAGTGGAAATCCCGGCCGCCGTCCAGACGATGGACGGAAGGAACGCGGTTGTGCTTATCGCCTCCAGGGCGTA
This sequence comes from Planctomycetota bacterium, assembly GCA_031547475.1. Taxonomy (GTDB): domain Bacteria; phylum Planctomycetota; class SZUA-567; order SZUA-567; family SZUA-567; genus JAJBSZ01. The sequence goes on along the minus strand of JAVBRW010000012.1, from coordinate 3,546 downwards.
TGCCCCGATGGCGGCGCAGCTTGCCGGTATGCGGTATGGCGGTGAAATTTACAAAATAGTCGATTACAACACGTTTGCCGAATATTCCCTGTCGGATGAGACGTTCGCCCGCAAGCGGGCACGGGCGGAGCGGGGCATGCGGCTGCTCGCCGGGATCAAGCGGCGGCATGCCGGATGCCACTTGGTGGTGTGTCCGAACAACGCACTGGGGGATGTGTTTCTCGCACTCGCCTATCTTCCCGAATACTGCCGCCGACGGGGGATTGCCGATACGGTCGTGACGGTGACGGGCAACGGTTGCCGCCAGGTGGCCGGGTTGTTCGGGACGGAACGGGTTGTTGTCGCGGATGCGGCGGCGATGGACGAACTGGTTCAGGCCGTGCTTTTTACCCGGGAAGCGAATTGCATCATAGCCCACCACGATCGTCCGTACACCGACAATATCATCCGGTATCTCGACAAGCGGTTTCTATCATTCGAGGATTACTATAAGGTCGCTGTTTACGGCCTTCCAAAAGATGCGAGGCCGGTGGCCGCCACCGCGCACGCGCGATTTTCCGGAGCCGACGGGATGGTGAAAGGCAAAAGCGTGATTCTATCGCCCCGCGCCAAAAGCGTGGTGGAATTGCCCGCGGCATTCTGGGAAGAGTACGCGCACATATTTTTGGCCGACGGCTTTCAGGTCTTCACCAATGTGGCGGGCGAGGAACAGGCAATCGCCGGCACCCGGCCACTGCGAATTCCCCTCGATCAGATGGCGTCCGCCGCGGAGTACGCGGGGACGTTTGTCGCCATCAGAAGCGGCCTGTGCGAGATCGTATCCGGCGCTCAATGCCGGAAGGTGGTTATTTTCCCCGACTGCATCTACAGCACCACCGGGGTCAAGGTTTGGCAGTATTTCGCGCTGGCGGATTGGGAAAACCGTATTTTCAGGGAAACGCCTCGCGGTCACTCAGGAAGTTATGAGTTGACGGATGCCAAACGAGGTAGCGATATTATCGGAGATGCTCAAGTTTTTGGCATTTGATCCGAAAACATTCCAATGGGGTATTTTTACAAAAAACCGGAATGAAGCCTTTTCATGCCCTATATGCCGGCCGTGTAACTACCGGGGTATCGGGAACAAATTGACTTGGTGTTGCCGGAAACGTATAAGTAACCATAAGAACAGATAATGCTTGCGTTTATGTTACGCCGTGCCTTCAAGGATGAATGCCATGAATATTGACTACATTATAGTTCAGGCCGGAGGCAAGGGAACGCGGCTGGAATATCTGACCAAGAATCGGCCCAAAGCTTTGGTTCCGGTCGAGAACCTTCCCATGTTGTTCCATCTTTTCCGGCGTTTTCCGGATAAGCGTTTCGTAGTCGTGGCGGATTATAAAAAAGAAGTGTTGCGCGAATATCTGGCGTGTTTCACCGATGTCAAATACCAGGTGGTGGACGCTTCAAGCACCGGCACTTGCGCCGGCGTCCGGCAGGCTGTCGAACTGTTGCCCGACCGCACGCCTTTCATGCTGCTTTGGTCCGACCTTATCCTTTCCGATGCATTCCGTTTTCCCGAAGCCGACGACTGCTACATCGGCATCTCCGAGACTTTTCCCTGCCGCTGGAGCTACCGCGACGGCGTTTTTGCCGAGAAACGTTCGGAAGCGGACGGCGTGGCCGGTCTGTTTATTTTCCGCGACAAGTCGTATATCGCCGACGTGCCGGAAAAAGGGGAACTGGTGCGCTGGATGCACGAAAGCGGCCTGCGCTTCACGCGGTTGGGGTTGGGGGGAGCCAGGGAATTCGGCCTGCTTTCCGAGTATAAGATGCTGGCCAAGGAAAAATGCCGCCCCTTCAACAAAATGACCATCGAAGGCGATGTGATGGTGAAGGAGGGAGTCGACGAGCAGGGCCGCAAACTGGCGAAGCTGGAAAGCGCCTGGTATGAACTGGCTTCGGCGAAGGGTGTGAAAGCCATTCCCCGGATTTACTCCACCAATCCCATCCGCATGGAACGAATCGACGGCCAGAATATCTACGAGTACACTCTTTCCTATACCGAGAAGAAGGATATTCTGCGGAAGTTGGTCGATGCCCTGAAAGCTTTGCATGACATCGAACGCGTGCCTACCGACACCTTCAGCCTCAAGGAAGCCTATTACAATAAAACCATCGGCCGGCTGCAAAAAATCCGCGATCTGGTGCCCATGGCCGACCGCCGGAGCATTACGGTGAACGGCCGGGAATGCCGCAATATTTTCCACTACAAGCGCGATCTGGAGCGCCGGCTGGAACGTCTGCGCTGCGACAGTTTCGCTTTCATCCACGGCGATTGCACCTTCTCCAACCTGATGTTGCGGCAGAACGGCGAGCCGGTGTTCATCGATCCGCGCGGCTATTTCGGTTTTTCGAAGATTTACGGCGATCCCCTTTACGACTGGGCCAAACTGTCCTATTCGCTCAAGGGAAACTACGATCGCTTCAATCTCAAGGATTTCCGCCTCTCCATCGGGGAGAACGCGGCGGAATTGACGGTGGACTCCAACTATTGGGAGGACATGGAGCAGGACTTCTATGACATGTCCGGCGCGGATCCGGCGGATGTGAAACTGTTGCATGCCGTGATCTGGCTGTCGCTCACCACCTACGCCTGGCAGGACTACGATTCGATCTGCGGAGCGTTTTACAACGGCCTGTATTATCTGGAAGAGGTGCTGTAGAAATGGAACATTTCGAAAGAACGCTTGGCATCATCTGCGCCGCCGTGCGCTCCATCAGTCAGGCCGAGTTCGATGCGCTCAAGGACGACTGCATCCGCGCATTGGACGGCGGCCGCAAGATAATCGCTTCCGGCCTCGGGAAGAACGTGCCGATATGCGAGAAATTCGTCGGCACCCTCACTTCCCTCGGGGTGGACGCCACCTTCATGCACACCAACTCGGCGGTGCACGGCGATTTGGGCATGGTGCGGGACGGCGACTTGGTGATCGTGCTGACCAAAAGCGGGGAGACGGTCGAATCGGTATACCTGGTCGAGCTGCTCAAAAAAAGGAATTGCTCCGTCTGGCTGCTTTCCTTCAACCGCGACAGCACTCTCTATCGGAATGTGCCGCAGCGGCTGATCGTCGATTTGGAGCACGAGGGCGATCCGTGGAACATCCTTCCCAACAATTCTACTCTTCTCAATCTCATTGTGCTGCAGGAACTGGCGATGCGCATCGCCGCGGAGCGGGGGATAGACATCGGCGCCCTGCGCATGAACCATCCGGGAGGCAACATCGGAGCCATTCTTTCCGAAAAGGCGGCGCGATGAAATCCCTCAAACTGTCGTCCCTGGGCAAGACCTGGATTGTGGATTTGGACGGCACGGTGGTGAAACACAATGGCTACAAACTGGACGGGCGCGATTCCTTTTTGGACGGGGCGAAGGAGTTTCTGCTGGATATCCCGGAAACGGACATGATCGTCTTCGTCACCTCCCGCACCGGCGATCTGCGGGAAATGACCGAACGTTTCCTTGATGAACACGGCGTGCGTCACGACCACATCATTTTCAAC
>JAVBRW010000065.1:0-4358 GCA_031547475.1 Planctomycetota bacterium | reverse complement strand
GTTGAAACTCGCTTATTCGGGCCACTTGACCTTTTCCACCCTTCATACCTCGTCGGCCGTCGCCACGGTCGAGCGCATGTACGGGTTCGGGCTGGAAAAGGGCCTCCTGATCGAGCAGATGCTGGCCATATGCTCGCAGCGTCTTCTGCGGCGTCTGTGTCCCAAGTGCCGCGAACCCTATACGCCCACCGAGGCGGATATCCATTCGGTCCTCTACCAGGGCATTCCCGAAGGCATGCGTTTCTTCCAGTCCAAGGGTTGCGACTCCTGCAAGGGCCTCGGCCACGCCGGACGGACGATGCTGGCCGAGTTCCTCAACTTCACCGGCAACACCCGCGCCACCTTCCGCCGGGAAACGGAGCAGAACCTCATTTACATCCAGCTCATGTCCAAGGGACTCGAACCGATGATCGACGATGCATTCAACAAGGTGCACCGCGGCTACATCGATGTCCGCTGGCTTCCGGAAGTCATTCCGCAGGACTATCTCGAACTCGGGCCGTCCACCCAGATCGAGGTTGGGGCGGATGTGCCGCTGTTCGAGTGATGGTGAGCCACCACCAAACTCGGCGTCGAGTAACGGGAAAGGGAAACGATGACTACAATGAAAAAATTGACGGACGAGGAAAAGCTTGAAATTTTGGAAGCGAGTCTCGCTGAAAGAAGAAAAGGAAACGACGACGAAGCGCTTAGAATTACCCAGCGGCTTCCTCTGCATTGGAGACTGGTCAAGGTATCCAGGGATTTTGTCGGGATAAAAGGGCTGAAAGAAATGGGATTTGACCTTTCCGAGGCGCAGGAAGTATTGCCGAGGGAATGGTTCAATGAAGAATAGCAGGCGATTGAAGTACCTGATTGGCGGTTACGAATCCATGTTCGCTTCACTCGGGATACGAAACAGGACAAAGGCTCACAAAGTCTATTTAGGATATATTGATGATACGGTCTCGGCTCTGCAACGGATTGCGACCGAAGGCGATTTCGAGGAATGTCTGAGAGGCATCCAGTATTCCTTGGAATTCGATACGGAATTTTTTGCCCGAAGCTCGAGTGCCATGGAGAAAATCGAAGCCAACAAGGAGAACTTCGCCCACGCGGTGATCCACTATCGAATGCTGCGGGAAGAACCGGAAAGGTACCGCGAATTTTCCCATGGATTCATCAAACGCGATCGCCGGAACGGATTGCCTCTTGACGGCATGCAGAAAACACTCGACAGTTATCTCCGCCACCTGCAGGCAAGGCATTCGTTGATGCTGTCCGGGGAGGAGGCGGGATTCATAGCGGCCCTGATCGTTTTGACCGTCAAGGCCATGGAAAGCTACGCCGGCATGCAGGCGGAGGTTCTGGAGCCCATGTCAAGCAAGGAACAAGCATGATCGAACTCGAACAAAGCGTCGAACTGATCCACTGCACGCCCGAACCGGCGAAAATGCTCGAACGCATCGCCCGGGTCTGCTACAATTCGGAAGACCGCATGTGTTGCGATTGCCAGGACGGCAACTGCCCGAAATGCACCGCCCGGCGGGACAAATTCCTGGGCGGCCTGAAGGAGCGGAGCCACGACTCGGTGTTCGAACACGCTGTCGCCTGCTTCCGGCTGGTGACCGACCGGGGAATAACCCACGAATTCGTCCGTCACCGTCTCGCCAGTTACACCCAGTCCTCCACCCGTTACATCAAGTACGAGGACGGCCTGCCGGTTGTGCGGCCGACTTTCAAAACGGCGGAAGAGGAAAGCGTTTGGCGCCAAGCCATGCTGGCGGCGGAAAAGGCGTACCTCGATCTGCTGGCCGCCGGCGTGCCTGCCCAGAACGCCCGAGACGTCCTGCCGACCTGCACCGCCACCACCCTGTTCGTCACCGCCAATTTCCGCGAATGGCGCCATATTCTCAAACTGCGGATGGCCATGGGGGCGCATCCCAAAATCCGTGTCCTGGCCGGGATGATCTGGCAGACGCTTTGCCCGCTCTGTCCGGTGTATTTCGCCGATTTGGAAGTAAAAGGATAGTCGACGCATGAAAATCAAGTACGCCCTGCATGGAGACAACCGCGCCTACGAGCCGGCCAAGGCCCACAACGAGGACGCCTGCTACGACCTGTTCGCCCGCTCCTATTCCCGGGCCAATGAACTTGGCGAGGAAATGGGGGAGATAGAGCTTCACCCGGGACAGCGCTGCCTCGCCCGCACCGGCGTGTTCCTCGAAATGGAACCGGGGTGGGAAGCGCTGGTCCGTCCCCGCTCGGGCAACGCCCTGAAACTCGGGCTGACTGTTTTGAACACGCCCGGCACCATCGACGCCGGCTACCGGAACGAGGTTGGGGTCATTCTCCACAACGCGGGCCAGGCGACCATCAACCTGGTCGCGAAAATGAAAATCGCGCAAATCGCCTTCCGCCCCATCCCGGAGTATAGCCTGGAAGCGATTACCCAGAAGGAATTCAACGCCGACACCGCCAGAAACCTGAAAGGGTTCGGCAGCAGCGGAATGTGATGGCGAAGGACGCAATTCGATGAATACCGTGGTGAAAAAGGCGATGCGGCCCGACTGGCATGAATATTTCATGGCGGTGGCGAAGCTGATAAGCACGCGTTCGACCTGCAATTCGCGCCCCACCGGGGCTATCCTGGTCAAGGACAGGCACATACTCGCTACCGGCTACAACGGTTCGCCTCCGGGCGCGCCGCATTGCCTGGGCAGTTTCAACCCGGACGGGACGCCGTTCTGCTACAGCCGCCACATGGGCGCGGGCGACGCGGTCAAATACAATTACTGCCGCTCGAGTCACGCCGAAGCGAACGCCATCGCCCAAGCGGCCCGGCTCGGCATCGCGGTCGAGGGCGCGAGCGTCTATACGACGCTGGCGCCGTGCTATATCTGCACCAAACTGCTGGCCGCGGCCCGGATTGTCGAAGTGTATTACGAGCACGATTACGAATCGTCCGATCGCCGGCGCGACGAGCACTGGAAGTCCATTTTCCAGGAGTCGGGCATAAAAGTATGGAAAAAGATCGCGCTGAGCCCCGAATCGATGGCCGCGTTCGCGGGCGCATTCTCCGGCGTGACATCGGAAAGGCGGTTGGGTGTGCATGAGCAGGGGGGAAGTGCAAATGCGGAATGAGCAATCAACCTGCCGCCACCCGTTCTGCGCCCTGATACGGGATAGGGAGGCGCCGTCATGGACACACTGACCCACGCGCTGGTGGGCACCGCCATTTCGGACGGCTGTTTCCGGAAGCGTCTCGGCCCGATCGCTACACCGTTCGCGTTTATCGTCGGCGCGCTTCCCGACATCGACGCCGCCACCTACCTGGTCTCGCCCGAATTCGCCTGGGCCAACCATCGCGGCTATACCCACAGTTTCTTCGTCTTTCTCGCGGCAGCGCCGCTTCTTGGCTATCTCGGCTACCGATTGTCGAGAAAAACCGGCGATTGGCGCCAGTGGATGCTTTTGGCGTTCATCTGTCTCGTTGCGCACACGCTATTCGATCTTATAACCAGTTGGGGAACCATGCCGCTCCTCCCGTTCTCCAACGCGAGGATTTCCTGGGACATTGTTCCCATTCTAGACATTTTCCTGACCAGCGTCACCGGCGCCTCCTTTGCCGTCAACCGGCTGCTCCGTTGGGAGAAGGTCCAGACATTCCTCAACCCGATGGCCTACCCCATAGTCTACCGCCATCCCCGCCGCCAGCGCGCTGCGACCATTGTCGCCCGCGTTTGCATGGTTCTGGTCGCCGTCTATCTTGTCGTTGGCTGGCGTCAGAACAGGCAAACCGTCCGCATCGCGACGAAAGAATTGGCCGACGCCGGCATCGAGGCGGTGGAGGTCAGGGCGCTGCCGCTGCTGCTCACCTATGTTTCGTGGGGCATTGCGGCACGGGAGGCGGACGGGACCATTCACAATGCCGTATTTTCGAGTTATGCGCCCAAACCCATGCAATTCGCCCGTTTTCCGCGCGCCAAAGGCCTGGCGGTGGACAATGCGCTGAAGACGCCGGACGGCGCGCTGTTCGCCTGGTATTCGCAAAACATGTACACGGCGGAGACGGAGCGAACGAGCGACGGCAACCTGACCCGCTTGCGCGATCGGCGCTTTTTCACCCTTTCCCAAGCGCATTTGTCCCGCTTCATCGTCGAATTCCGTGAAAACGCCGATGATCGGGTGACCGCGTCTTCGTTTCATCAAATGGGATTTTCCGGCATCGACATCAGGGAGGAGCTCCGTCTGTTGTGGGAATTGACCTCGCGCGGAGAGATCGTTCCGCCGCCGGCGGCGGCAACGGCCGCGCGGTAACGGAACGGCGGGAAAAGTGTGGCTAAATTATTCCCAAGCGGCATTGACAGCCCGAAGTA